>JBKJQC010000810.1:0-2758 GCA_046593995.1 Polyangiales bacterium | reverse complement strand
GGCGTGATCCGGCAGCGCGCTCGGGGCCGGCACCGGCTCGTCGCTCACGAGCACCGCGAGCTGCTCGTCGGTGGGCGCCGAGACCTCGGTGCGGATTACGCGTGACGTGAACGCCCGTTTCGCCGTCATGTGATCACCGGGACCGGGCCTCGTGATCGGAGCGAAGCGACGTAGGTCGTCGCGGTTCTCAGCTCTGCT
This sequence comes from Polyangiales bacterium, assembly GCA_046593995.1. GTDB lineage: Bacteria > Myxococcota_A > Polyangia > Polyangiales > JADJMO01 > JALHOE01. The sequence continues at coordinate 2,560 of JBKJQC010000810.1, read as the reverse complement.
CGGTCTTGCCCTCCTTCCCTCGCCCGGTCGGTCCGCTCAGCGAGAGCTTGAAGGCATTGTGGACGACACGGTCGAGGATTGCATCGGCCACCGTCGGGTCCCCGATCCACTCGTGCCACTTCTTCACCTCGAGCTGGCTCGTGATGACGGTCGACACCCGGCCGTATCGGTCCTCGAGCACCTCGAGAAGGTCGTGACGCTGCGCCTCCTTCGGGGCACCGAGGCCGAGGTCGTCGAGGATCAGCACGTCCAGCTTCGCGAGGCGCGAGAGCACGCGTGCGTACGAGCCGTCCGAGCGAGCGAGCGCGAGCTCGTCGAAGAGACGCGGCACACGCCGGTACCCGACGCGCAGCCCCTTCCTGCACGCCGCCTGGCCGAGCGCGCACGCGAGGTAGCTCTTGCCGACGCCTGTGAGCCCGGTGACGAGCACGTTGAGGTGCTCGCCGATCCACGCGCACGAGCCGAGCTGCCGCACCATCGACTTGTCGAGCCCGCGCTGCGCAGAGACCTTCACGTCCTCGACGCACGCGCTCGGGATTCGCAGACCGGCGTCCTTGAGGAGCCGCGTGAGGCGACGGTTGTCGCGGGCCATGTGCTCGGCGTCGACGAGCAAGCCGAAGCGCTCGTCGAAGCCGAGCGAGCCGAGCTTCGTGTCCTTCTGCTGCGCGCTCCATGCGTCGGCCATCGCCGACAGGCGCATCTCGTGGAGCTTCTCGATCGTGGGTTCGTTCAACATCGTCTCTCCGTTCTCGTTGCTGGTTTTGGTCAGCGAGCTCGTGCTCGCCGGTCAGTGGTAGTAGCCAGGGCCGCGCACGTTCTCGTGCTCGATCGGCGCGCGCTCGGCGGTCTCTTCGCCCGGAAGAGGCAGCGACTCTCGGCCGAGCTTCAGCATCCGCTCGACCGGCTTGTAGCTGCGCGCACCGAAGACGAGCGCGTGGGCGCACGCGCGCTCCGCTCGCGCCGGACCGTACGTGCCCGTCACGCGCTGCAAGCCCTTCGCAGAGCGCCACCCGATCTCGCGATGGAAGTTCGACTCCAGGATCCGACGCACCAGCGCCTCGCACATCGGGCCCACGCCGTGACCCCACTCGATCATCGCGTCGCCCGCTTCGAAGACCGCGCGGTGCGCCTCGGGCATGTGCTCCGCCTTCGTCGTGTGGCGGTACTTCTCGTAGCTCCGCGCGTGCGATGCGACGCGCACGCCACGACGAAAGACCTCCACCGTCGTGCCCGTCAGCCGCGCTTCCACGTCCTCGCCGCACAGCGAGTACGGGACCGAGTAGTGATGATCGAACAGCGTGACGTGGTAGTCGGGCGCGACCTTCGCGCCGCGCCACTCCGAGATCACGTACGCATCGTTCGGCAGCGCCGAGAGCGCCGGACGGTCGTAGCGCTCGAAGAGATCGCGACGGCTCACGCCGCCGAACCGCTTCATCGGCCGAGCGTTCATGTCTTCGAGCAGCTCCGCGATCCGAGCGTTCAGAGCCTCGAGCGAGAAGAACGTCTCGTTGCGAAGACGCGCGAGGATCCAGCGCTGCGCGACCTGCACGCCGACTTCGACCTTCGCCTTGTCGCGTGGCTTCCGCGGACGCGCAGGTACGATCGCCGTCCCGTAGTGCCGACCGAGCTCTGCGTACGTCCGGTTGATCGTCGGCTCGTACCGACACGGCGTGCTCACCGCGCTCCGAAGCTGATCCGGCACCGTCATCTTCGGCACGCCCGCGAAGTACGCGAACGCGCGCGTGTGCGAGCCGATGAAGTCCGAGATGCGCTGCGTCAGCGTCGCCTCGACGTACGTGTAGTTCGACGCGCCGAGCACCGCCACGAAGAGCTCCACCTCGACGCTCTCGCCCGTGCGCGGATCCGTGAAGTGCGGCCGCTTGCCCGAGTAGTCGACGAAGACCTTCTCGCCCGCGCGATGGACCTGCCGCATCACGATCCCCGTCCGCGCGTGCCACGCCCGGTACCGATCGCAGAACGCCGTGTACCGGAAGCCCTCCGGATGTTCTTCGAGGTACTCGAGATGGAGCAGCTCGAGAGTCACGCCGGGACGTCGCAGCTCCTGGTGGATGAACGAAGGGTTCGGCTCCGCCCTCGACGCCCGCACCCACTTTGGACCGCCGTACAGCCGCTGCTCGAGATCTGCCTCCGTGAGCGCCTCGATCGCCTCCCAAGTCAGCCCAGCCCGCTCCGCTCGCTTCACCGCCTTGCTGACCACCCCCGTGCTCGCGCCAGCCCCGCGCGCCGTCTCGCGCACGGTCAGGCCCAGCGCCCAGCGCATCCGCAGAATCTCCTTCGTGTCGCTCATCGCAAGTCGCTCCATGTCCGGCCTCCAGATGGAGGCTGTGGGGGAAGCGGCGACCTACGTCAGCGTCTCGTTCGCGATCCCCGAGCCGGGTGTTCACCCCGGCGATCCCGGTGTGCACGTCCCGGCGATCCCGGTGTGCACGTCCCGGCGATCCCGGCGTTCACATGTCGGCGATCCCGGTGTGCACGTCCCGGCGATCCCAGCGTTCACATGTCGGCGATCTCGGCGTTCACGCCGACGCGAGATCCGCAC
>JBKJQC010000615.1:0-5057 GCA_046593995.1 Polyangiales bacterium | reverse complement strand
GTGGCCGCGATCCAGGTGCTCGATCCGAGCGACCAGCGCGTCTCGAAGCGCACGTGCAGACCGGACGGCCCGCGGGGTTCGGTCGGCTCGACGTGCGCTTCGAGAAGCGGTGGTCGCTCGGATCGACGGCGTGGATCGCCGCCACGCTCGAGTGGTTCAACGCGCTCCTCGCGCGCGAGACCGAGTACGCCACGTGGAGGCCGGACGGGCTCTCGTTCTTCCGGCGGAGCGCGCTCACGCTGCCGAGCGTCGGCGTCGAGGCCGGCTACTGAGGTACGTTCGCGCCATGGGAATCGATCGTCTCGCAGGGGCCGTCGTCGCGGTGACGGGTGGAGGACGGGGGATCGGGCTCGCCATCGCGCGCGCGCTCGCGGGGCGCGGCGCGAAGGTGAGCATCGGGGACCTCGACCACACGTTGGCGCGCGACGTAGGCCGTGAGCTCCGCGGCCACGGTGGCGCGCTCGACGTGCGCGATCGCGCCTCGTTCGCCGCGTTCCTCGACGAGACGCGCGCGGCGCTCGGACCGGTCGACGTCCTCGTCAACAACGCGGGCATCATGCCCACCGGACCTTTCGCGGAGGAGAGCGAGGCGATCAGTGACGCGTCGATCGACGTGAACCTCCGGGGCGTGATCCTCGGGTGCAAGCTCGTCCTCCCGGGCATGGTCGAGCGACGTCGCGGTCACGTGGTCAACGTCGCGTCGATGGCCGGACGGGTCGGCATCCCCGGCCTCGCCGTCTACTGCGCGACGAAGTTCGCCGTGGTCGGCCTCACGGAGTCGCTCCGCGAGGAGTACCGCGACACCGGCGTCGACTTCACCACGGTGCTGCCCGCGAAGGTGACGACCGAGCTCGCAGCCGGGACCGAAGCCGCGGGGCGAGGCATCCCCACCGCGTCGCCGGAGGACGTCGCGAGCGCGGTGATCGACGCGCTGCTGCGCCGGCTGCCGGAGGTCGCGCTGCCGCGGTACATCCGGCCTCTGCCGGCGATCCAAGGGGTCACGCCGCACTGGCTCCTGCGCGGACTCCGCCGAAGGTTCGGCGATCGCCAGATCTTGAACGACCTCGATCGCACGGCGCGCGCCGGCTACGACGCGCGCATCGCCGCGATCGCCGAGAGGCCCTGATCCGCTTCTGCGGCGCGCGGCTCCGGGATAGTCTGGTCAGCGTGAGCAAGGCTCTCGCGTTCGTCGCTGTGGTGCTGGTCCTCGCGGGATGCGAGGGAGAGCGCGTGGGGCAGGGCGCGGCCGACGCGACGGTCGACGACGCAGCGTCCGACGGCGCGATTGCGGACACCGCGAACGACGCTGCCGAAGACACGCACGACGCGGCTGTGGACGCAGGCTGCGCGCCGATCGCCGGCAACCTCGTCACCGATGGCGACTTCTCTACGGGGACCGCTGCGTGGACTCCCGAGAACTGCTCGTTCGAGCTCGTCGCGGGACGCTGTGGCAAGGCGCTCCGCATCTACGACTGCACGAGCTACGGTCGGCTCCGGCATTACTACGTCGTACCGTTCCCAGCCCAGACCAAGCTCCGACTGCGCGCGTGGTTCAAGCGCGGGGTCACGGCCGGCAGCGGGACCAGCCCCGCTGCGTTCGTGCGCTCCTACGGCCTCGCCGACGGAGGTCCCGCGCCGTACGACGACTACCTCGCGAGGGGGAACCTCACCACGCATTGGACGCTCGCGGAGCAGGTCTTCACGCTCACGAACGAGCAGCAGTCGTTCGAGATCTATCTCGCGTCGATGGCCGGCGGGAGCACGCCGGACGAGTTCGTCGTCTCCGACGTGTCGCTCGTCGTCGAGCCCTGACTCACAGCGAGTCGATCCAGGCCTGCACCTTCGCGAGCCCCGCGGCGTCGACGACCTTCGACGCGATGGGAGGCATCTGCTGCGTGCTGCCGCGGATCGACATCCTCGCGGTGATGCAGCTCGCGGCCGCGTTCCCGCGCGCGATGCGGTGCGTGACGCCGGCGACGACGGCCTTCTCGACGGGAACGCCGACCGCGGTCTTCCAGGTCGGGGTCGCCTCGACCGCCTCGTTCCACACCGAGAGCCGCAGGCTGAACGGCGTGAGGAACGCGATCCCGCTCTCGTTGTGACAGTTGCCGCAGTTCGCGTGCAGGTGGCCGAGCGCGGCGGATGCCGTCGCGTCTCCCGGCGCGGCGAACGCGCGCATCGTACCAGTGGGCGCTGGGTCGGTGAGCGTCGCTCCGAGCTTCGCGAGCGTGACGCCGTCGCCCACGTGCGAGAGCTGGAGCGCCGAGAACCCGAGCGCCCGTTCCGGGAGGTATCCGTGACAGCTCTTGCAGAAGCTCGTCGCGGGGACGTCGTGCTTCGTGCCGCGCGCGCCGAGGACGCCGTTCGGGACGTGCTCGGCGTCGCTCTCGTCGTCGCGCCACGCGTAGGCCGCGAAGGTGAAGTCGTCGGGGCCGGGGCCGAAGCGCACGACGATGCGCGTCTCGATGCGCTTGCCGTCGACGACGAACTCCTTCCACAGCTTGGTGCCCACCGGCAGCACCCAATGATCCATGTCGCTCGAATCGATCGCGCAACCTTCCGGCAGCTCGACCCAGCGACGCTTCTCGGCGCCGTCCGACCACAGCGCGTACTGCGGCGTGAACTCCACGAGGCGCGGACCCACGGTCTTCGTCGAGGTGTCGCCCCAACCGGTCTGCGAGAGCAGCTTTGGGACCGCTCCCGCCTCGAACCCGGGGGCGACGCCGTCTGCGCACGGTGGACGCTTCGCATCCAGCGCGACGTCGTTCGATGCGACATCGCTCGACGCTACGTCGCTCGCCGCATCTGCCACGTCGAGCGACGCGTCCGTCGCGGCGTGGACCGACGAAGGCTCGCTCGAACAGCCGACGACGAGCGCTGCGACTCCGAGGAATCGTAGCGCTGCGCTCACAGCCCGCCGAACAGGCACGCAGAGCCGGCGCCCGGCGCCGCGCACTTGGTCGCGGCGCAGGTCTGGCACGCGCCGCAGTCGGCGGCGGTGGTGCAGGTCCGTCCGATGCATTCCTTGGTCGCGGTGTTGCACGTCTCCGCCGCGGCCATGTCGCAGTCGGCGTCCGCCGCGCAGTAGCGCGCCGGGTTCTGGATGATCTTGTCGGCGGTTCCGGAGATCTTGTCCTGCGTCTTGAAGTACGTGAAGAGCGCCTTCAAGTCCCCGTCGACCATGTTCTTGTAGGTCGTCGTCGCGGGCATCGGGAAGCCGAGCGGGCGACCCGTGTGGTGCTTCCCTTCGACGAGCGCGGCCTTCCAGTTCGCCTCGGTGAAATCGAAGCCGTGCGTCGCGCCGAGGAGGTTCGCCGACATGGTCCGCGTGCTCTTCGTCATCGCGTCGAGGCCCGGCGGCACCGGGAAGACCGCGCCGCCGGTCATGTACGAGCCGGTGTTGATGTCGAGGAACGTCGCGTCCGGAACGAAGCTGCGCGGAGGGTTCGTATGGCACTCGACGCAATGCGCGAGCGACATCGCCAGGTAGCTCCCGCGGCCGTAGAGATCCTTGTCGCCGGCGGCGAGCGCGCCGGACGCAGCCGGATCGGCGACCGGCTGCACCGCGAGGCCACGCTTCGACCACAAAGGATCGCTCGCGTCCTCGGCGGGGATGTCGCGCTCCATCGTCCCGTCGCTGAACTTGGTGGGGAAGGGGATCGGCATCCCGGCCGCCGCTGCACCCTTGATGTCGTTCGGCACCGGGTTCGCGACCTCGGGCGCCTTCCTCAGGTAGGCGTAGATCGCCTTCAGGTCCGCGGTCGACATCCACCGGAAGTTCGCCCACGGCATCACGATCAGCTGCCCGCCCGCCTTGAAATCCTTCCCGGTGCGCATGCTCGTGATGAACTGCGCTTCGTCGAGGAACATGCCGGTGCCGTGCTTCGTCAGGTTGCGCGCGTAGACCACGCTCCCCGCCGCATCGATCGGGAACGCAGTGCCGCCGCCGAGATAGCGCGGCGGCCCCATCGGTTGCGGGTTCTGATGGCACCCATTGCAGTCGCCGACGGCGTTGACGAGGTAGCTCCCGAGCCCGATGGACTCCTTCTCGGCGTCGCTCATGCCCGCCGTATCGATCGCGAAGGGGGAGATCGCGAGCCCCTTCTGCGCGCGTGTCGAGAGGGGAACGCTGACGGTGTCGGCGCCGGCATCGCTGCCTGTCGTGCCGGTGTCGGCCGTGCCGGAGGGCGTCGCCGGGTCGTCGCTCGAGCACCCGATCGGGGTCAGCGCGAAGGCGCCGGCGCCGAAGACGATCACGACGCTGGCGAGAGCAAAACGATGTCGAACGAAATCCATGCGCATCTTCCCCTCGAGCAGTCGGCCGCGAGCGATCGCCTGCTCGACCCGGTATACGTGCAATTGGGAGCAATGGGAGAGAAAGGATGCTGAAACCGAGCTAAAATCCGCCTGCTCGGTCGCTCTCGGGGGTATCCGTCGCGGATTGGGGCGCTTTCGAGCGTTCTCCTTCGACCCCTAGGCCCCCGCACCGAGTTCGCTTACGTGCACCTCACGCATGGACGCGATTCGGATCCGCGGCGGTAGGAAGCTCTCGGGCGAGGTCAAAGTGAGCGGCGCGAAGAACGCCGCCCTCCCCATCCTGTGCGCGACGTTGCTCGCGGACGGCCCATCGCTCCTGCGGAACGTCCCCGCCCTCCGCGACATCGACACGACCGCGGCGCTCCTGCGCTTCCTCGGGTGCGACGTCGTCATCGACAAGGAGACCCACGAGGTCCGCGTCGCCGGCACGAAGCTCACGCGCGTCGAAGCGCCGTACGAGCTCGTGAAGCAGATGCGCGCGTCGGTGCTGGTGCTCGGCCCGCTGCTCGCGCGACACGGGCGCGCGAAGGTCTCGCTCCCGGGAGGATGCGCGATCGGTGCTCGCCCGATCGATCAGCACCTCAAAGGCCTCGAGGCGATGGGCGCGAAGATCCGCCTCGAGCGCGGCTACGTCCTCGCGGAGGGCCCCGGCGACGGCGGTCGCCTGCGCGGCGCGGACATCGCGTTCGATCTCCCGACGGTGACCGGCACCGAGAACATCATGATGGCGGCGGCGCTGG
>JBKJQC010000606.1:0-2733 GCA_046593995.1 Polyangiales bacterium | reverse complement strand
GTGGTCGTCGCCCGGGAGTGGCTCGCGGGGCGGGTGAACCTCTTGGTCTAGCGAAGCGAAGCGTGACATCGAACACGATAGCGCGCCGATCCGGTAGCCTGCCGGCGTGATCGCCCCTGATCTGTGCATCGCGCGCCTCGAGGCCGCCTCCGCCGAGGACGTCGTGAGAGCGCTCGCCGAGCGCCTCCATGCGAAGGGCTTCGTCAAAGACACCTTCGCAAAGGCGGCGCTCTCGCGCGAGAAGCGCTCGCCGACGGGGCTCCCCTTCCCCGGTGTCGCGGTCGGCCTCCCGCACGCCGAGCCGGAGCACGTCGTGTCCCCGGCGATCGCGGTGGCGACGCTCGCGAAGCCGGTGACGTTCCGCCAGATGGGGAGCCCCGGCACCAAGCTCACCGTCTCGATCGTGGTGATGCCCGCCTTCACCGCCAAGGAGCAGGCGGGCGCCGGTCTCGCGGGCTTGATCGAGAAGCTGCAGGACGACGCGCTGCGCACGAAGCTCGTCGAGGCCGAGGACGCGCAGGCGATCGCCGACGCTCTCGGAGCGTTCTCGGTCGAGCCTTCCGTCGAGCGCTCGGCCCACAAAGAGGGCGCGTGAGCTTCCTCGACCAAGGCGTCCGCTACGTCCTCGATCTCGGCGCGCCGGTGATGATGCCGCTCATCGTCACGCTGCTCGGGTTGGCGCTCGGACAAGGCTTCTCGAAGAGCTTCCGCGCAGGGCTCACCGTCGGGGTCGGCTTCATCGCCGTCGGCCTCGTGGTCGGGCTGCTCGTGCAGGTCGTCGGCCCGAAGGCGATGGGCTTCGCCAAGGTGCTCGGGCTGAAGCTCGACGTGCTCGATGTCGGGTGGCCGATGGGCGCGGCGGTGTCGTTCGCCTCGCCGATCGCGGCCGCCCTCATCCCGGCGGTGCTGATCCTCAACGTGATCCTCGTGGTGACGAAGGTCACGCGCACCGTCGACGTCGACCTGTGGAACTACTGGCACTTCATCTACACCGGCGCGCTCGTGCACGCAGCGACGCACTCGTTCGCGCTCGGCGTGCTCGCGGCGCTGATCACTGCGCTCGTGATCTTCAAGCTCGCCGATTGGACGGCCCCCGCGGTCGAGCACCACTTCGGGTTACCGGGGATCTCGCTCCCTCACACCGAGACGATCAACTGGGCGCCTATCATGTACGCGATGGAGAAGGTCGAGCGACGAATCCCCTGGCTCGGCCGCGTGAACGCCGATCCGAACGCGGTCCGCGAGCGGCTCGGCATCTTCGGCGAGCCGATCCTCATGGGGGCGATCCTCGGCGCGCTGATCGGCGCGCTCGGAGGGATCTCGCTCGCGCAGGCCGGCAAGTACGGGGCGTTCATCAAGGAGATCCTGACCCTGGCCGTCACGATGTCCGCCGTGCTCGTCGTGCTGCCGAAGATGGTCGCCATCCTGATGGAGGGTTTGATTCCGATCTCGGAGGGCGCGCGGGAGTACCTGCAGAAGCGCTTCCCCGGGCGCGACGTGCTCATCGGCCTCGACGCTGCCGTCGTCATCGGACACCCGGCGAACATGGCGATCGCGCTTCTCTGCGTGCCCATCGCGCTCCTCCTCGCGGTCGTCCTCCCGGGGAACCGCATGCTCCCCTTCGGCGATCTCGCGGCGCTCCCGTTCTACATCCTGTGGGGCGTCGCCGCGTCGCGCGGCAACATGATCCGCGGGATGATCAACGCGATCGTCATCGTCGCCCTCATCCTCTGGATCGGCACGAGCCTCGCGCCCCTCACGACGGAGCTCGCGCGCGCTGCGGGGTGGCATCCGGAGGGGATCTCGGGCGCCGCCGAGTACACGCAGTGGTCGGGCGTCGCGATCGGCAGCCACGTCGTGCCGTGGATCGTCCTCCAGCTCTTCCGCCCCGGCACGCCCGGCTTCTACTGGGGTCTCGGTGCAGCGTTGGCGTACGGCGGCCTGTGGTGGTGGGTGAGGAACGACATCCGCACCGAGTTCGCGGTCGAGATCGCCGCGGCCGCCGAAGCGCGACGCCTCGAAGCGGAGAGGCTCCTCGCCGAGAACGCCGAGGCCGCGCCCCCGAAAGAGGGTGACGCGTGAAGCTGATCCTCCCCGACGCGCTCCACGCGCGACCGGCGAACCTGCTCGTGCGCGCCGCGTCGCGCCTCAGCGCGGTCGTGTGGGTACACAAAGGAGAGGCGCGCGCCGACGCACGCGAGATCCTCCAGGTGCTGAAGCTCGGTGCCGCGAAGGGGGACGAAATCCTTCTCGTGTGCGAGCACGAGGAGTCGCTCGCCGTGGTGGTCGAGCTCATCGAGCGGAACTTCGACGCCGATCTGGTCCCCGAGACGGGCTCGGTCGCCGCCGCCGGCATCGCGATCGGCGAAGCGCTCGTGCACGAGGCGGACGAGACGAGCGACGGCGAGCGCGGCTCCGACGAGGAGGAGATCGCGCGCGCCACGGCCGCCTTCGCGCGCGCGAAGAGCGATGTCGCGACCATGATTGCGACGCTGCCGAAGCGGGAGGCCGAGCTCTTCGAGCCCGAGCTCTCGATCCTCGACGCGCTCGAGCCGAAGGTGCTCATGCAGATCGCGGCCGGCGCCTCGGTGGAGGACGCGGTGCGCGCGGAGGCGGTGCTCGGCCATTTCGATCTCATCGACGACGCCCGCGCCCGCTTGCTCGACGCGCTCTCGGGCACGGGCGGCGCCATCGCGCGCAAGCTCGCCGAGCGCACGGTCGACGTCGTGCTCG
>JBKJQC010000601.1:0-7655 GCA_046593995.1 Polyangiales bacterium | reverse complement strand
CGGTCGACGCGATCTCGCCGTTCGCGCTCACGACGGTCCACCCGCCGCCGTCGGTGCTCATCGCGCAATAGACCCTGACGGCGGTCACACCGTCGGGCGCGATGGTGTAGACGCCGGTCGCCGCCGTGGCGACGGCCTCTTTGATCGCCTTGCAGTCCTTCGCGCGGCAGAAGCCGCCGACGCAGGCGCCGACGGCGCAGTCGGTGGTCGCGCTGCACGCCTTGTTCACGGTGCACTTCGCGCACGTCCCGCCGCCGCAGTCGACGTCGGTCTCCGCGCCGTCCTTGGTGCCGTTCGGGCAGTCGCCGACGCACGCGGACGAGGTGCAGCGCCCGGCGCGGCAGTCGGTGTTGCTCGAGCACACGAGCCCAGAGCCGCACTTCGGGCAGCTCCCGCCGCCGCAGTCCTTGTCGGTCTCGGTGCCGTTCTTCGTCGCGTCGCTGCAGGTCGCCGTCGTGCACTTGCCGCTCGTGCAGGTGCCGCTCTGACAGTCGCTCGCGTTGCTACACGTGAGATCGTTCGCGCACTTCGCGCAGGTCGTGCCGCCGCAGTCGATCGCCGACTCCGCGCCGTTCTTCACCTTGTCGGTGCAGCTCCCGGCGACGCACACGCCGGCAGTGCAGACGAGGCTCGCGCAATCCGCGCCGACGCCGCACTTCTTCCCGGTCGCGCACTTCGTCGCGCAGGTCCCGCCGCAGTCCGTGTCCGACTCGGTGCCGTTCTTCACCGTGTCGGAGCACGAGGGCGCCTTGCACAGGCCCGCGCTGCACACGCCGCTCGCGCAGTCCGCGACGACCTTGCACTTCGCGCCGTTCGCGCAGGTCGCGCACGTCCCGCCGCAGTCGATGTCCGTCTCGGTGCCGTCGAGCTTGGCGTTGCCGCAGGACGAGGTGCACATGCCGCCGCTGCAGAGCAGGCTGCGACAGTCGGCGTTCGCGACGCACCCCTTGCCGTTCGCGCACGCGGAGCACGAGCCGCCGCAGTCGACGTCGGTCTCGGTGCCGTTCTTCAGGACGTCGGTGCACGAGCCGGCGACGCAGGTCCCGGTCGTGGCGCTGCACTTGAGCGACGCGCAGTCGGTGCCGACGTTGCACGTCTTGCCGGTCGCGCACTTCGGGCAGGAGCCCCCGCCGCAGTCGACGTCGGTCTCGCTGCCGTTCTTCCCGAGGTCGCCGCAGGCTGCGTTCACGCACGTCCCGCCGGTGCAGGTCGCGCTCGTGCAGTCGAACGTGGAAGAGCACTTCCTCCCGTCCGCGCACTTGAGGCACTTGGTGCCGCCGCAGTCGACGTCGCTCTCGTCGCCGTTCTTCGCCTTGTCGTCGCAGGTCGGCGCGGCGCAGGTGCCCGAGGCGCACGAGCCGTTCGTGCAGTCCGAGCCTACCTTGCAGGCCTTTCCGTCGACGCACGGCTTGCAGGTGCCGCCGCAGTCGAGATCGGTCTCGTCGCCGTTCTTCTTGCCGTCGTCGCAGGCCGGCGCCGCGCACACGCCCCCGCGGCACTCGCCGCTCGCGCAGTCGGCCGCGTTGATGCACGCGCGGCCGTTCTCGCACTTCGCGCAGGTCGGGCCGCCGCAGTCGAGGTCGCTCTCTTCACCGTCGAGGAGGTTGTTCGCGCAGCCGGGCTTCGTGCTGCCGTCGCCGCCGACCTCGTCGTCGAGGATGCTCGTGTCCTCGTCCCAGGGGAAGTCCGTCTCCTCGACGGCGCTGTCCTTCTGCGGACGATCGTTGCTGCTCCCGCCCTGCGCGGTCGAGCACGCGACGCCCGACAGCGGGAGCAGCGCGAGGACTCCGCAGGCGAAGAGCCGGATCGCAGGACGAAGGAAGCGCATGCCCATCGGGGAGAGCGAAGCTTGGTCTACCGCCGGCCGGACGCAAACGTCCCGGAATTTTCGGGTTCGAGACGGTGCGTCACTGCGCCTCGGGCCAGACCACGCCGCGCGCCCGCAGATCGTCGACCGTGTCGAGGAGCGTGACCATCGGATCGCGCGGCTTCCACCCGAGCACGGTCTCGGCGCGTGTCGCGTCGAGGTACCAGTAGTATTGCGCCATATCCATGCTCACGGGGTCGACCGGGAGCGCCACGCCGACGCGGCGGCCGAGGTCCTCGAGGAACTTCGCGCCGATGCGCGAGAGCTCCGGCGAGCGCGGCATCGGGAGCCACGGCGCCTTTACGCCGGACACGCGCTCGAGACGGCCGAAGAACTCGCGCATCGTCAGGTTCACCGCGCCGACGAGGTAGCGCTCGCCGGGCGTGCCCTTGTCCATCGCGAGGCGCATCGCCTCGGCCGCGTCGCGCGCGTCGACGAACGAGAGGCCACCGGGCGGCACCGCGGGGATGCGCCGCTCGAGGAACAAGCGCACGTCCTCGGTCGAGGAGCCGCGCGTGTCGCCGGGACCGAGGAGGAGCGTCGGGTTGACGCAAATCACCTCGAAATCAGGGCGGTTCGACTCGAACGCCGCGCGCTCGGCGAAGAGCTTGGTGCGGTAGTAAGGCCAGCGGTTGATCAGCGCGAGCGGCGTCTCGTCGGCTTCGGTCGCGATGTGATCGGGATCATCGCTGACGGCGACGGTGCCGCTGGTCGACGCGACGACCACGCGCTTCACACCCGCGGCGCGCGCGGCGTCGAGCACGAGCCGGGTGCCCTTCACGTGGAGCTGGTGCAGCTCCTCGGCGTCCTCCGGCTTGCGCGAGACCTTCCCCGCGCAGTGGAACACGCCGACGCAGCCGGCCGCCGCGTCGCGGATCGAGCCCTCGTCGAGGATGTCACCTTTGCGCGCGATCGCGCCTCGAGGGATGTCCCCCACCGAGCGTGCGAGCGCGACCACCTCGTGCTGGTGCTGGAGGAGGTTCTGCACGAGGTGCGCGCCGAGGAATCCAGTCGCGCCGGTGACGAGATAGCGGGCCACGGAGTGTCGGTTACTGGGTCTCGCGCCTCGGGTCTAGGGTCTCCCGTCTACGGCAGCTCCCGGCGAACGCGTAGGCGAACGCGTAGGCGACCGCGAACGACGGAGCGGCTGGGGGTGAGCGCTCGCCGTCGCGGTCCCGAACCCTGCACCTTGCTCTCCGCAGCGTTCGCGCGCCTTCCCGATGGGGCTCTCGCTCGAACGGATCTTCACCGAGATGCGCGACGTGCCGCTCGCGGACGCCGTGTGGCCGAAGTTCCTCCGCGAGAACGCCGTGCGCGTGTTCAAGCTCTGAAGCCCAGCGAGCGCTCTGGGTCCTCGCGTCTCGATCGGGTCCTAAACAAGATCGGAAGCCCGGCCGTAGTCCCAGGGTGCGCCACCGCCTCCTCACGTCGGCCATCGTCCTCGCCGCGTTCATGGGCTGCGGTCCCCGGGGGAGCCGCACCGATGGCCCCTTCAGCGATGCCGCTCTCGATGCTCCGTCCGACGTGACGGTCGACACCGCGTCGGACACAAAGGCGGACGAGACGCTCGACGTCGCGACCGACGCGGCGCTCGACGCAGCGGACGCGTCCGACTCGGGTGATTCGGACGACACCAGCTGCGGAGACGCGGGCATCACTCCCGTCGTGCTCGCCACTCAGGAGCCCTACCCGTACTCCATCGTGCTCGACGGCGACTACGTCTACTTCACGCGAACGCAGCAGTCGCTTGGCGCGGTGCGACGCGTGCGGAAAGACGGCACCACCGCCGCGTCGGACGTCGCGACCGGGCAGATCGTCCCGCGGTCACTCGTCGCGGATCCCCGTGGGGTCGCCTGGCTCACCTGGGGGGACACCGCGTTCGGTGCCGGGAGCCTCATGCGTTTCGCACGCACGGGTGCTCCCGAGGCGCTCGTCATCGAGCAGAACTCGCCGTACGGGCTCGCGACCGATGGGAGCAGCTACTTCCTCGGGTCGAACAGCGGCAACACGCTCGCGGTCGTTCCCTCGGGGTGGACCGTCGCGCGCGCCCTCGACGCTTGTCACGACGGCACCGCCCAGATCGTCGCCGACGACACGTACGTCTACACGCTCTCGCAAGGCGAACGCGGCGCCCTGGTCCGGATCACGAAGGCAGACGGTGCGAAGACGACGCTGGTTTCCGAGACGGGCTCGGCATCTCCCCAGGGCGCGAACCTCGCCGTTCATCGCGGCCGCCTCTACTGGACCGATCGGAAGCTCGGGACCGTCCTCTCGATCGCGATCACGGGAGGCGGCCTACCGACGACGATCGCGTCCGGCGAGCGCGAGCCGTTCGCGCTCGCCGTCGACGACGACGGGGTCTGGTTCACGACGCTCCCCACGGGCCTGGTCGGCGAGGTGCGCTGGGCGCCACTCGCGGGGGGATCGTCGCGGCTCGTCGCGCGGACGGCGGAGACGCCCGTCGCCATCACCACCGATGCCCAATCGATCTACTGGTCGACCCAGAGCTTCCCTGCGAGCGGATCGATTCTCCGCGCGACCAAGCCCGGCCCGCTCGCGGTCGACGGCTGCTTCGGCCCGTCGGTCGACGCCGGCGCTGCCGATGGGGGTGTCGTCGCCCCCGAGAATTCACCTGCCGTTCGCATCTCCGGGGTCATCCCCTTCGAGGCGCGCGTCGGCAGCTTCGATCTCCCCACCTCGATCGAGGTCGTGGGGATCACCACGGCGGGCGCGGTCGTCGACTTCGACGGCGCCCCGCTCGCGATCAGGGCCCTCGGCACGCGCACGGTCTCAGCCCTGACGGTCAGCACGCTCGGAACGCTCCTTCCGAAATCCGCGCTCGCCACGGCGGGGACGAAGATGCTCACGGTCACCAGCGGCGCGGCGACGGCTTCTTTCCCGTTCCGGGTCGTCACCACCGGCGCCGCGATCCCCACGATCAGTTCGATCAACCCCACGTCGCTCCATGCGGGAGCTGCAGGTCAGACGGCGTACGTCTTCGGTCAAGCGTTCGCGTGTGGATCGAGCATGTACATGGTCGACGACATCGTCGCGGGTGCAGGGCGGGGAGACGGAACAAAGCTCGATTGGCAGGCGATGGGCGTCTATCTCTCGACCGCGGGGACCTTCCCGCTCTTCGTGGTCAACCCGACTCCGGGCGGCGGGGCGGGCGCGTCCTATTCATTCACCATCACCGGAACCAATCCGATTCCGAGCCTCGGGTCGGCGACACCCAGCTCCATTGCGCGAGGATCCGGTGACACCGTGGTGACGTTGAACGGCGCGAACCTTCTCTATCGAACCACGGTCACCGCCACCTCGAGCGGCGGCCCCGCAATCTCGCTCGGGCACTGCGCCGCTAACACCAACTGGACCGATCACGGGCGCTGCAGCGTCACCATCCCGCGGGCGCTGCTCGCCAGTGCGACGTCGCTCGAGATGCGGGTGACCACCGCCGCGCCGGGGGGTGGCTCAGGGACGACGACGGCAATCGCGATCACGCCGTAATGCGGCGTACCGTCCACAGCTGGATGTGCCCAGATCCCGAGCGCCGCGAGGGCGATCGCGAGCGAGCACAGCGCCGCGAGCTCCCAGACGTCGAACGTCATCGCGTGTGACACGGGCGTCAGTTGTTGCAGCACCTCGGCGCCGTCACCACGAGCGCCGCACCCGAAGCCGTGATGTCACGGCTTGCGGTGCACGTGGTCGCGGTGCTCAACGAACCCGCGGGAATCACCGCCGGCGTGGTGCACGTCGAGGTCGTGTTCCCGCATCCGAAGGTCGACGCAGAAGGCGTCGGCCGCGCCGCCGTGGTGGTCACGCAGAGGCCGGACGTGGTGTTCGCGAGCGACGTCTTGTTGAAGACGTTCCGGCCCTCCTCGGTGATCGATCCGAGATCGGCTGCGCAGGCACCCATGATCAACGCCCCGTTGCCCGCGTTCTGCAGGAACGTCGAGGTCCGGAGCTTGAGCTTCGTCGCCGTACCTTCGCAGCGGAGGCCGTCGGAGAGGCTCGTGCGGATGTCTCCGCCGGTGAGCGTCGCCTCCGACGTCTCGATGACACGGAAGCCGATCGTCTTCGTCGCCAACATCACCAACGTGTCGAACGTCGCTCTCGAAAGCCCCTGGACGATGACGCCGCTGCCGATGGTCTCCCGGATGTCGCTGTTCCTGAACGTGGCGACCGCGCTGCCGAGAACGTTCAGGCCCACGCCCGCGCCGCGGAGGATCGCGAGCCCGTCGACCGTCGCCGTCGAGTTCGCGCCGATGCTCACGCCGACGCCTGCGCTGTCGCGCACCAGGATGGTCTTCCCGGTCAGCGCCGCGAACCCTGCGACCTGAAGCCCGATGCTCGCCGAGCTGTCGATGGTGAGGTTGTCGACGATGGAATCGCCATACCCTTGGAAGAGCGCGCCTACCCCACCGGCTGCGCTGATGGTCGACGTCTTCACGTCGAGTCGCGGTCGCGAGTTGACCGCGCCGGCCTCCAAGAACAGTCCACGGCCGGTGACGTTCGAGATGTCGACGTCCACGACGTCGAGCGACGCCGCCGTGCGGACCACGACCGCGTCGAACGAGCCTCCGGCCGAGGTCTTGCGGATGACGACCTTCTCGAGGTGCGAGGGCGTGGTGGCGGTTGCGGTCGTATCGAGCGAGATGGCGCGCGCTCCGCAGTCCTGGATGGTGATCGACTTCGTCAGGTCGAGGCTGCGAACGTCGAACCCAGGTACGATCGCGGTCGTGCTGACGGCGCGGATGCAGTTGTCGCCGAGCTTCGTGATCAGGGTCGGGGCGGCCGAGCTCCCGACGATCCGCGGGCGCGCGGGGCCGGTGACGTTGATCCCGAGGAAGCCGCCGTCGATGGTGAGCCCCGGTCCGAGAATGGGGCTCGCCTCGCTGCTCACCAGGATCGCCGTCCCCGCGCCTGCGATGGCGCTGGTCGCATACTTCCCCTTGATGACGACGTTCGCGACCGAGCCCTCCGGAACCTCCGTCGTTCCGGCGGCCGCGGCGTAGATGATCGCGCCGCCGCCGGCGCCGTTCGCCGCTTCGCGCGTGGGCAAGAGGGTGAGGTTCTCGAAGCCGACGCCGCGGGCGCGCACGTCGAAGAGCGCCGTGCCGTCACCGGTGAACACGACGTCCGCCGCGGTCGCGCCACCTCCCTTGATCACGAGCCCGTGGGTGATGGTCGGCGGGATGGTCACCGGCGTGGCGTCGCAAGGCGTGCCGCCGGTGCATCCGGTTCCGTAGATCGTCGGTCCGGTCGCGGCCGCGTCGAGGATCACCGTGGTCTTGACCATCGGGGGCGCCGAGGAAAGAGCGAACAGCGCCTCGCCGACGCTCTTGAAAGGACACGCAGCGGAGCCGTTGCCGCGCAAGCGGCTCGCGTCGACACCCGTGGACGACACGTGCAGCTCGCCGGGCGGCGGAGCGGGGCAGCCACACGCGTGCAGTGTCAGATCGCACTTCTTCAGCGTGGGCTGACTGGCACACGCCGCGTCGTCGCAGCAGTTCGTCTCGCCGGTGCGAGCGAAGCACGTGCCGCCGGTCGTCGCGGTGGCGCAGCAGGCGGCGCCAGCGACGGTGCACGCGCTCGGCGTCTCGTTCGGCTTGCAGTTGCCGAACTTGCAGACACCTTCGTAACAAAGTTTCTGCGCGCTGATCGCAGAGCATTGGCCGTCGTTCGAGCACGACACGCACAGGCCGGCGGCGCACAGCGTGCCGTCTGCGCAGAGGGATCCGGTCGCGCACCCGGCTTCTCCGCTCGACGCGTCCGACCCAGCGCCGCC
>JBKJQC010000419.1:0-3677 GCA_046593995.1 Polyangiales bacterium | reverse complement strand
GTCGCGATGGTCCCCTGGTTCGTCGAGCGCCTCGTCGGTCTCCCTCGCCACCGAGCGATCCACACCGGCGGCTTCGTCCTCTCCGAGCGCCCCATCTTCGAGGTCGCGCCCGTGGAGTGGGCGTCGATGTCCGGCCGCACCATCTTGCAGTGGGAGAAGGACGACATCTCCACGCTCGGCCTCGTGAAGTTCGACCTCCTCGGCCTCGGGATGCTCACGGTGATCTCGAAGCACCTCGATCTGATCGCGAAGCACCGCGGCACGAAGCTCGGCCTCTGGCAGCTCCCGCACGAAGACGCGGACGTGTTCGAGTCGATCTGCAAAGCCGACACCATCGGTCTCTTCCAGATCGAGTCGCGCGCGCAGATGAACACGCTCCCGCGCCTGCAGCCGCGGCAGTTCTACGATCTGGTCGTCGAGGTCGCGCTCATCCGACCGGGGCCGATCCAGGGCGAGATGGTCCACCCCTACCTGCGTCGTCGCCGCGGCGAAGAGGCGATCACCTATCTCCACCCCGACCTCGAGCCGCACCTCGCGCGCACGCTCGGCGTCCCGCTCTTCCAGGAGCAAGGGATGAAGATCGCGATCGAGATCGGCGGCTTCTCCCCGACCGAGGCCGACCAGCTCCGCCGCGCGATGGCGCACAAACGCTCGCGCAAGGCGATGGACGAGCTCGGGACGAAGCTGATCTCCCGCATGAAGGACCGCGGCTACGGCGAGGACATCGCGATGCGCATCGTGAAGCAGCTCACGGCCTTTGCCGACTACGGCTTCCCCGAGAGCCACGCCGCGTCGTTCGCGCTCCTCGTCTGGGCCTCCGCGTACCTCAAGTTCCACTACGCGCCGGAGTTCTACGCCGCGATCCTCAACTCCCAGCCGATGGGCTTCTACTCCGCGTCGACCCTCGTCGAGGACGCGAAGCGACACCACGTCGTCGTGCGCGGACCGTGCGTGATGGCGTCGGACTGGGACTGCACCCTCGAGCCGATCTCGCCTTTGAGCTGGGTCCAGGGTCTAGGGTCTAGGGTCCAGGGTCAGGAGAGTGACGAGATCCGAGAGCCAGGGCCGTCCGTCGCGCGGGCACGACGACGGGATGAGAACCCCTCGGCGTCGGACGCGATGGTGCTGCGTGACTCGACCCTAGACCCTGGACCCTCGACCCTAGACCTCTCTCAGGTGCAGCCCTACGCCCTCCGCATCGGCCTCCGGTACGTGCGCGGGCTCGGCGAGCGCACGAAGCCGTCGATCGCGCGCGCGCTCACGCCGCGTCCGCGCTCGCTCCACGACTTCGTCCGGCGCGCCTCCCATCGCGGTGGCGGCCGCGGCGGGCTCGACGAAGGGCAGCTCCTCTCGCTCGCACACGCCGGCGCATTCGACGCGATCGAGCCCGAGCGACGTCGCGCGATCTGGCACGTCATGCGCCTCGCGAAGACCCCTGCCGGCCCCTTGGATCTCCCCGGAATCGAGCGTGATCCGCCCGAATTCCCCGCGCAGAGCGGCTCCGATCTCGTCGCGGCGGACTTCCAGCGCGTCGGCCTCACGCCCCGCGAGCACCCGATGGCGTTCCTCCGCGGCGAGCTCGACGCGCGCGGCGTCGTCTCGGCGATCGCGCTCGTGAAGTGCGGCCGCCGCGTCGTGAAGATCGCCGGCCTCGTGATCTGCCGACAACGCCCGGCCACCGCGAAGGGCTTCGTCTTCCTCACGCTCGAGGACGAAGGCGGCATGGTCAACGTGGTCGTCGAGCCCAAGCTCTTCGTCGCGCAACGTCAGATCATCGTGGCCAACGCGGCCCTCGAGATCGAAGGCGAGCTCCAACGCGATCAAGACGTGATCAACGTGAAAGCGAGCGCGATCCGCGCCCTCTCCTTGCCCTGGGCCTCCGGCGCGCGCTCCCACGATTTCCACTGATCGAGGGGTCCGAACTACAATGCACTCATGTTGACGCGGGAGCAGATCGAGCTCGCGTTCGAGCGGCTCGATGCGGAGCTCGGACGGCGTGGCGTCCGCGCCGAGTGCTACCTCGTCGGCGGCGCCGTCATGTGCCTCGCGCTCGAGGCTCGGCCGGCCACGAAAGACGTCGACGCCTGGTTCAGTGAACCACAGACGGTCCGCGAGGCAGCGCGGGTGGTTGCCGAGGATCTCGCGCTGCCGGTCGACTGGCTGAACGATGCAGCGAAGGGCTTCATCCCCGAAGGCGCGGGCTTCGAGCTCTGGCGCGCCTACCCGAACATCGTGGTGTCGGTCGCCGACGCACGGACCCTGCTCGCGATGAAATGCGCCGCGTCGCGCACCGCAGAAGACGCGGGCGACATCCGCTTTCTCGCGGAACGCTTGGAGCTTCGTACGCCGGAAGCCGTGCTCGCGGTCGTGCTCGCCTACATCCCCGAAGCCCGGCTTCCCGTTCGCACCCGCCTCTTGATCGAGGAGATGTTCGATGCGGGCGATTGACGCGCTCGACGAGGCGACGCGGCTCGGCGAGCACTGGCAGCTCGCGGTGAGCCAGCTCGTCGACGACTTCCGCCGCGCGACGCCTGCGGCACGGGAAGCGATGGTGCGCGACCCCGTCCGGGAGAGTGGGAAGCTCGAAGGCCTCCTCTCCGCCGTCGTCAGCGCGCTGTGTCGCGAAGTCGGCATGCCAGCGCCTACGTGGGTCGAGACCGTCGGAAGCCCCGAGCCCTTCTTCGCCTTCCCCGCTCGCACCTTCGAGATGCGCTTGCGCCTCATGCTCGAGTCGCCGGCGCCGTTTCGCATTCGCAACGTGTTCGTTCCGGAGAACTACCTCTCGCGGGCATGACGACGGCGGCATCAGGGAAAACTCAGTCGTCCCGCGCGCCACTCGCGCAACACCATCTCGGCGCCGAACGAAATGATGTCGTCGCCGCCCGCGATGGCTTCGAGCGCCTGCTCGGCCCGCTCGTCGTCGAGTTGCAGCAGATGTGACGCCGCCCAACACTGGACATTGTCGTCAGAGTCGGTCAGCAGGCTACCGAGGGCACGCAAGGCTGCATGCCCTCGCGATCGCAGCTCCGCATGACACCTCGCGACGACGTCATGCGCGCGGTTCCCGGACCGGCAGTCGCCAGAGAGCGTGCACGCTCCGTGGACGCGCGCCGCGTCCGCATAGACACTCACGATCGCGTCGATGCTCGCAGTTCGCGGATCGAACGCCGGGCGCCTATCCCTCGTCGTCACGATTGCCACGCTAACGCGCGACGAGGCACGCGGCGTGGCCGAGGATCTGGTCCCCGTCGCGCGTGGCCGTCGGCGTCGGTGTCCACCCGCGCGCGACGCGTGCGGCAAGCAGCTCGTCGGCCGTCGGTGCGTGATCCCAGACGGCGACCGCCGTCAGCCCTCCGAGTCACGTCGTGTCGTAGACGAGGAACACGTCGCGGAACGGCACCACGACGTCGTGCGTGTACTCGTCCTGGATGACGATCGCCGTGATCGCGCGGCGGGCCGCGAGCACCCAGCAGACGACGTCCTCCATCGTGCGCTGCGTCGCGAGCGCGCGGTCGAGCTCGTCACGGACGTCCGCCGAGAGCCCGACGCGATCTTCGAGGTCCACGGGGAGTGGTCTCCGGCGCGGTTGGTGCGTTTCGACGGTCGATGGGTCGATGGGTCGATGGGTCGATGGGTCGATGGGTCGATGGGTCGATGGGTCGATGGGTCGATGGGTC
>JBKJQC010000396.1:0-4545 GCA_046593995.1 Polyangiales bacterium | reverse complement strand
GTCCACTGGGGGATCGGGCTTCCGATCGGCCTGTTCCTCGCGTTCCGTCACGGCATGGGCGCGACCGGACTCTGGCTCGGGCTGACCGCAGGGCTGATCCTGATCTCGTTCGCGCTGATCACGCGCTTCACGATCCTCTCGCGCCGCGCCATCTCGCGCGTGTGAGCGTGCGATCAGCGGACGACGTGATGGCGGATCGAGACGCCGCCGATGTCCTCGTTCCGCGTGGTGGCGTGGACGGCGCCGCCCTCCGCGTGCAGGCGAGACAGCGCCGCGTCACTGAGCAGGATCTCGCGCGCCCTCGCCACGTCCTCGCCGAGCTTGAACGCCACATTGACCTCGTCTCCGAAGATGTCGTCGGAGAGCTCGAGGATGCGGCCGAAGCCGATGCCGATGCACGGCTTGATGCGCTCGTCGTCGGAGAGCGTCGCGTCCATCGCAGCGCTCTCCGCGACGATTTCCCGCGCGCCGGCGAGCGCGTCGCTCACGCGATCGAACGTGTAGATCAGGTTGTCGGCCTCGCGCTTCACGCAGCGGCCGTGGTGCCGATCGAGGATCGGGAGCGCGGACATCGTCGAGCGCCGATAGACCGCGAGGAAGTGCAGGATGCCGTGGGCCCTCGTCAACCGCGTGAAGCCGGAGAGGTCGGACACGAAGATGGCGCGCTCGGCGCCGCAGCTCGCCCAGATCTCCTCGTCCTGCGCGCGGGCGATCGACGGATCGTGGACCCGGCGCTCGAGCATCACGAACAGCTCCTCTCGCGACAGCCTCTCCACGGACGAGAAGGCTAATCCGCGCGCGGCCACCTTGGCGAGAGGAGCCCTCGGAGGTAGACGACTTCCATGGCCTCGACGCACCCGCACTTCGATGACAAGGGTCTCAAGTGGCACACGACGCTCGCCGAAGCGCTCGCCGAGGCGAAGCGTGATGGGAAGCACGTGCTCATCGAGTACGGCCGCGAGGCCTGCAGCCAGTGTCGCGCCCTCGTGCAGAACATCATGCCGCACCCCCAGATCCGCGCGGAGCTGGAGCAGCACTTCGTCCTCCTCGCGACCGACTGCGACACGCCCGAGCCCGAGGTGCGCGCGCTCGGCGCGAAGCACATGGGCCACGCCCGCTCCCTCCCCTTCGTGATGTACCTGCGCAACGACGGCGCCTTCGTCTTCGGCACGCAGGGCGGACGCGATCCGCACGCCTTCACGCACGACCTCATGCACGGCCGCGAAGATCCGGGACATCACCACCACTGAGCCCGGCCTTCGACGCCTCGCTTGCCAAAGGAGCTGATCGCCGCCCGCGTGTCGCCTCCAGGCCTGTCGTTCACGTGTCACGGGTCACGTTCACGTTCACGGTCGAGATGGCTTCGCGCCCGCCTCTCGTTGCTCGTCTCGGCCGTGCACGTGAACGTGCGACGTGCGACGTGAACGACTCCCGCGTCAGCGTCTCCTCTCACCGTGGCCGTGGCCGTGGCCGTGGCCGTGGCCCTGTCCCGATCTCCCAAACGCCCACGGCGCGAGCGGCGCGCGAAAGCTCCGACCGGCAGCGAAGCCCCCGAGACCGTAGACCGTCGCCCTCGAACCGTGGACCATGGCCAGTCCATGCGTCGCGTCCACAACTTCAACGCCGGTCCCTCCGCTCTTCCCCTCTCCGCGCTCGAGCTCGCGCGTGACGAGCTCCTCGACTTCGAGGGGAGCGGGATGTCGATCCTCGAGCACTCGCACCGGGGCAAGGAGTACGAGAAGGTCCACGGGGAGGCGCTCGATCGGATCCGCGCGTTGCTCGCGGTCCCCGAGACGCACGACATCCTCTTCCTCCAGGGGGGCGCGCACCTGCAGTTCGCGATGGTGCCGATGAACTTCCTGCCCGCGGGGAAGAGCGCGGACTACGTGATCACCGGCGGCTGGGCGGAGCGAGCGTACGAGGAGTGCAAGACGGTCGGCACCACGCGCGTCGCCTCGACCACGCTGGTCGACGAAGGCGGCAAGAAGGTCTACCGCCGCGTGCCGAAGCAGAGCGAGCTCGATCTCGCGGACGACGCGGCGTACGTGCACGTCACCTCGAACAACACGCTCTTCGGCACGCAGTTCCAGACGCTGCCCGAGACCAAGGCGCCGCTCGTCGTCGACATGTCGAGCGACATCATGTCGCGCCCGGTCGACGTCGCGAAGACGTCGCTCATCTATGCCGGCGCGCAGAAGAACGTCGGCCCCTCCGGCATCTGCATCGTCATCGTGAAGAAGGACTGGATGGCTTCCGGCCGGAAGGACATCCCGAAGATCCTCAAGTACGAGACGCACGCGAAGGAGAAGAGCCTCTACAACACGCCGCCCACGTTCGCGATCTACCTCGCGCGGAACGTCCTCCGCTGGATCGACGCGCAAGGCGGCTTGAAGGGGATCGAGGAGCGTAACCGGAAGAAGACCGACGTCCTCTACGCCGCCCTCGACGCGAAGCCCGAGCTCTATCGCTGCCCGGTCGAGCGCGAGAGCCGCTCGCGCATGAACGTCGTCTTCAACCTGAAGACGCCGGAGCTCGAGGACAAGTTCGTGAACGAGGCGAAGAAGAAGGATCTCATCGGCCTCAAGGGACACCGCTCGGTCGGCGGCATCCGCGTGAGCACCTACAATGCCGTCGAGCTCGCGTCGGTCGAGGCCCTCGTGTCGTTCATGGACGACTTCGCGAAGGCCAACGCCTGATCACCACTTGAGGCGCATCAGACATACGTCGTGCCCCCACGCGAGGCACTTCTCACGGCGCGCCTCGATGATCTTCTTCCCCGTCCGCTCGAGGAGCCGCCGTCGGACCTCGAGCGAAATCTTGCAGACGTACACGTCGTGGCCGGTCCACTCGTAGATCGTCGTCGAGTATTCTTTCGGACCGGCGACGGCCTGCACCCGCCCGGTGTCGAAGAACATCCGCCAGCTGTCGGTGCCGCGCTCGGCGAGCATCTCGGGCGTCGCGGCGTAGCGGAGCAGCACGCGCATCACCGTGTTGATCGCCGCGTCGATCCCCGCGACGCCGAGCTCGCGGATGAACGCGTCCTCGTCCCTTGCCTTCGCCACGACGGCCGAGTGGCGGATGAGATCGCCGACCATCGCGAGCGGATAGCGCTTCGAGCCGAGGAGGCCGAACGCGGGCGCGTGCGGATCGACGAACGCGCGCCACTTGTCCGCCATGCGGACGAAGACCTCCTGCCCCGCAGCACGCCCGTACTTGTGGATGAAGTGATCGGCGGCGCCGACGATGGCCGTCCCCGTCATGGTCCCGACGAGCTGCTTCGAAGACGGTGTCACCACCCTGCTCCACAGGATAGCGGGGTTAGTAGCGGGGGACCGACGGATCGAGCGAGCTCCATGCGTCGATGCCACCGGCGAGGTTCCACACCTTGGTGAAACCTTGCTCGAGGAACCGTTGCGCCGCCGCGTGACTGCGCACGCCGTGGTGGCAGACGAACACGAGCGTCTCGTCCCTCGGGAGCAGAGCGAGCTCCTGCTCGAAAGCCGCATCGAGCAAGCGCGAGCCCTCGATGGTCGCGAGCGACCGCTCTTCCTCGGTGCGGACGTCGACGAGACGATGCGGCTTCCCCGTCTCCATCATCGCCTTCAGCTCCTCGGGGCGGAGCGGCTTCACGCGCGGCGGCTCGTTCGGGTTGTCCAGCTTGAACCCCGCGCCGGCCGCGGCCTGCACGAAGTCGATCACGAGGCCGTTCGCGCGCCGCGCGGTCGCTGGCTTCATGTGGAAGGTGATGCCGTCGGCCGTCACCACGACGTCATCGTCGCGGCGCGGCCCGAAGAACAGCTCGGTGCGGAACGCGGCGTCGATCGCCAGGCGGAGACACTCGTCGGCTTCGGCGTCACCGCCGGCACCGCGGAACGCCTCGATCGCCGCGGGCAACACCCTCATCTCGGGCGGCGCGACCGGGCCCCCGTCGACCCCGAGGAGCTTCACGAGCTCCCCGGTCTGGTGCATCTCTTTGACGATGTCGGCGCCGCCGACGAACTCGCCGCCGATGTAGAGCTGCGGGATCGTCGGCCACTCGCTGAAGGTCTTGATACCGTCGCGGATCGCCGGGTCCGAGATCACGTCGACCGTCGCGTACTCCACGCCGAGCGTGTCGAGCAGATCGACGACCGACGCCGAGAACCCACACTGCGGCGCGTGCTTCGTCCCCTTCATGAAGAGGACGACGCGGTTCGCTGTGACCGTCTCGTGGATGCGTGCGCGGAGCTGCTCGTCGAGCGTGCCACTCATGGGGGGAGCGTTAGCGCTCGCGCAGTCGCACGTCGAGGCCAGGCCCGGCCGTGAGCCGGATCCGCGGCCCGTCGGTGATCCACCCGCCGTCGAACGGCTCTTCTGCGAGGAGGAACGACGTGTCGAGATCGACGAAGTCCACGCCGCCGAGCGCGGCCGCGACGTTCGCCATGGCGACGAGCCCGAGTCGCGTCTCGACCATCGCGCCGCACATCACCTTCATGCCGAGCTCTCGTGCCCGGGCTCCGATGATGATCGCCGGGATGACCCCACCGAGCTTCACGAGCTTCAAGT
>JBKJQC010000195.1:0-3897 GCA_046593995.1 Polyangiales bacterium | reverse complement strand
GCGGTAGCTCGTCTGCGAGCACGGCGAAGAGCGAGGCGAGGTCGGGCGCGTGGGGGACCATGCGCGCACGCGTCGGCTCGGTGCCCGCGTGGACCGAGATCGTGAGACCCCGATGCGGAGCGTCGCCGAGCCACTCGCGGAGGCGCGGCAGCGGCCCTCCAGACGTCGTGAGCGTGACGCGGACACCGCGCGCACGACACGCCTCGGCGAACGCGCGGACCGCGACGTGGTTGTGCAAGGGCTCGCCGACGCCGGACACCGTCACGCCGCGCGGACCCTGCCCAGCCACGGACGCGATCACGTCGACCTGCGCCTGGAGCTCGCCGACGGTGAGCGAGCGTCCGAGCCCGTTCGCCCCCGACGCGCAGAAGGGGCAGCGCACGGCGCACCCGACCTGCGAGCTCACGCACAGCGTGTCCCCGCGATAGAGCACCGTCTCGATCGTCGCGCCGTCCGCGAGCCGCAGCACGAAGCGGCGATTCCACTGGCCTGCGACATCCGAGACGATCTCGAGCACGAGGCACGTTACCACTCGCCGCGGCGCGCGCCGTGGCAGGCTCGCGACTCCATGCTTCCGGCGCTCGACGAGGTCTCGGCCGTGCTCCACCGCTTGTTCATCGGCCGGGAGGGCACCGCGCTGCGCAAGGAGGACGTACAGAAGGCGCACGAGCTGACCGCGATGCTGCGCGAGCTCGGTCGGCTGCGACGGGGTGCCGCGCTCGTCGATGCCGCGGCGGGCAAGTCGAGCGTGGGGCTCATCGCAGCAGAGCTCCTGCCGATCGGATCGCTCGTCGTGCTCGAGCGCGATCCGCGTCGTGTCGAAGCGTGTCGCGCCGCCATCGGCCGGCTCTCGCGCGCGTTGGCCGTCGAGGTGCGGGAGTCCGACGTGGACGACGACTCCGCGTGGCCCGACGCCCCCGATGCGGTGGTCGCGCTCCACGCCTGCGGTCGCGCGAGCGATCGCGTGCTCGATCAGTCGATCCGCGTCGCAGCGCGCTTCCTCTTCCTCGTCCCGTGCTGCTACGGCAAAGACGTCCCGTTCATTGCGCACGCCCTCGCGATGGCCGACCGCATGGGCGTCGCGAAGCACCCGGCGGTGCGGCGCCGGATCGCGAACGGCATCGTCGACGCGGAGCGCACGCTGCGCCTCGAGGCCGCGGGGTACGAGACGGAGACCTTTGACTTCGTCGGCGCGACGATCACCCCGCACAACCTGCTGCTGCGCGCGCGCC
This sequence comes from Polyangiales bacterium, assembly GCA_046593995.1. Taxonomy (GTDB): domain Bacteria; phylum Myxococcota_A; class Polyangia; order Polyangiales; family JADJMO01; genus JALHOE01. The sequence goes on along the minus strand of JBKJQC010000195.1, from coordinate 2,665 downwards.
GCACGCGGTCGATCCCACGCATGCAGGCCGCGGCGGAGCGGCTCGCGGCGCTGAGTCAGCCCTTGGACGAAGGCGGCACGGCCTCGGCGTCGAACCCGCCGGCCTCGCCCTCGACGAGGATCAGACCGCCGCGCTCGCCCGTTGCCTGACGCGCCGCAGCGAGCGCTTCGTCCTTCGTGTCGAACGGACCCGCGGCGAGATCGTCGGCGGCGTACACGCCGAACTGCGCGCCGACCTTCCGCACGCGCAGCACGCGGGTGCTCGGCGGCGGCTGCGAGAGCGGCGCCTCGTCGTCGTCGCCGTTTCCGCCGTTGCCGCCGGTGGGAGAGCCGTTCGGTGAGCTCGGGTCGCCGGTCATGAGATGGCTCGGAGTGTACTCAGCTCCGGGTCATGGCGGCGAGACGAAGAAGGCCGCGAGTGTCACGTGCGCGGGACGCTCCACTCGGGAAGGAGGGGCGCAAAATTCCACTGATGTCGCGCGGCACACACTGTGCTCTTTCTAGATCCATGCGCTTCGGTCGATCGCCGCTCCTCGGCTCGCTCCTCGCCACGCTCTCCGTATGTCTCGTGAGCGGCTGCGGCTCCTCGAGCGGTGAAACCCCAGCGGGCGGCGCGAACGATCCGCGCTACGAGCAACTCACCGGAACCGGCACCATCGACAACGTGGTCCTCGAGGCACACGCGCCCGTCGCGGCTGCGAACGGCGTGACCTGGTGGGAGGTCGAGCTGCGGCTGGTCGACGACGACATCTCGCAGACCGGCGTCATCGCGACCGACGACTCGGTGCGCGTGGTGGTGGACTTCTGGGGGCACGCCGAAGGCGGCGCCGTTCGCGTCGATGGTCGGTTCGCGCTCGACGTCACGCGCTGGCTCGGGCTCGCGCTCGAGCGCGATCCGAGCGACGTCGCCGCGATCTTCGAAGGGAGCCGCGTCGCCATGCGCGACGGTGCGGCCCTCACGCCCGTCGCCTCCGTCGAAGACCGCGAGAAGTGGCTCGGCGCCGTGCTCGAGGCGATGCGCGACAACCCCGAGCAGGTCGCGAGCGGCTTGGAAAAGGCGAGCGCCGCGCTCGACGGACCGCTCGGCACCTGCGTCGGCACCGCGAAGAGCGCGATCAAGGGCGCTCTCTCGGGCATCGGCTCCGCGTTCTCGTCGTGCGCGAAGTGCGCGTCGCACACCGTCTCGTCGGGCGGCAATCCCGACAGCGACGCGAGCTGGGCCGCGTGCAACACCTGTGAGAAGGGGATCACCGACGCGAAGAAGGCCCTCGGGCTCTTCGACTTCCTCGCATGCAAGAAGGCGCTCGTCCTGCCGCCGACCGGTGGCGGAGGCGACGCTGACGACGCGGGTGGTACCCTGGTGAAGCCGCCCCCCGGCGTGAGCGACGCGACCTGCTACGCGCAGTCTGCGGACAAGGTCAAAGGCACGTTCCGCGTCACCGACGGCAAGGGCGCCGTCTCGTGCACCGACTGTCCGACCGGCACGATCCCCTTCGACTCCAAGCTCGGCTGCGCGCCCCAGAGCAAGCCGCTCCCGCCGGACGCGACGCCTGCAGAGCAGGAGACGTGGTCCCCCGTCGACGAGAGCAACGCCGTCGTCCTCGTGCCGCAGGGCGAGGGCAAGGCGCCCGCCGCGCGCGTCGTGACGAGCGACGTGTGCGTGACCGTCGACGTGACCGGGACGGGCACCGTGAACTCGCTCCCCGTGCAGAGCGGCCCGCAGCGCGTCATCTACAAGCTCGGTCGTCGCTCGTGGGGCGCGCTCCCGAAGAACGTGCAGACGTCGAAGGACCAGTGGGACCTCACGTCGAACACGCACTCGTCCCCCACCAAGGGCCGGTACGCGATCGTGTCGACCGCGGCCGCGAGCAAGCCGACGTCGACCACCAAGAACACCGTCGAAGAGGCGATCGCACGGGGCGGCTGCGCGAGCCGACCGGTGTACGGCCTCTCGGAGCAGATCCTCGAAGAGCTGTCGCGCTGCGTGAAGCCGGGCTTCCTCGTGAAGGTCCCGAGCGGCGGCTCGCTCACCAACGCCGCCGATCACGGCTACCTCGAGAAGCCCGCGGCCGACGCGATCGCCAAGGCGTTGAAGGCGCGCCCCGGCAAGTCCCTCCGCATCTCCTCGATGTACCGCACGATCGCGCAGCAGTATTTCCTCTATCGCCGCGCCGCGTGCTTCCCCGCCGTCGCGAAGCCCGGTCGCTCGAACCACGAGACCGGCATCGCGATCGACGTGAGCGATCCCGACAACTCGACGTGGCGGTCGACCCTGCAGAGCGTCGGCTTCAACTGGCTCGGCTCGTGGGATCGCTTTCACTTCGACTACCGGGGCGCGGGGAGCGTCGATCTCCGCGGCGAGGACGTCCGCGCGTTCCAGCGCCTGTGGAACCGCAACCACCCCGAGGACAAGATCGGTGAGGACGGCGGGTGGGGTCCCGAGACCGAAGCGCGCCTGAAGAAGTCGCCCGCCGGCGGGTTCCCGATCGGCGTCCCCGACACGTGCGAGGCTGCGACTGCGGCCGCCACGAGCAAGGGCTCGAAGGAGCCGTACGAGTACCTGACCAACGTGACGACCGCGGACATCCTCCCGGGCGAAGGGTGCGAGACCGGGAGCGACGCGTCCCACACCGCCGTCGACGCCTGCGTCTCCGTGAAGCAGGTGT
>JBKJQC010000154.1:0-14822 GCA_046593995.1 Polyangiales bacterium | reverse complement strand
CTTGGCGATCTTCGGGCCGATGCGATCGCGGAGCTTCTCGACGACGAACTGCCCGTAGCGGATCTCGTTCCGCGCGCGATCGGCGCCGTGGCGATCCGGATCGGGCTCCTCCGTCGTGCCGAACAGCGCGGCCCCGAACGCCACGCGCGGCGCGTAGAGGAGCTGGTCGACCGAGGGGTGGAACGCGAAGCTCGAGACCAGGGCCTTCGCGCCCTCCTTCTTCGTGTTCGACTCCGCCAGCAGGAGGTCGACGAGCAACGTACCGAGCACGTCGGGCGCCCACGGGGACTCGCCGCGTCCGCCTTCGAACGTCGCTTGGACGTGCGGCGCGGCGAGGGCGGCGAACGCGCGGCGGGCGATCGGCCGGCCGTGGAACCGGCGCGTGCGGTCCCACGGCGGCGTCAGCCGGAACGCGTGATCCGAGATCACGAGCATCCCCGGCAGATCGACCGCGAGCCGCTGTCGCTCGGGGATCTCGACGACCACCAACGACGAGGCGAGGCCGCGCACGCGCGGTTCGTTCGACGCGACGAAGCCGAGCCTGCGCAAGAGCGCGAGGCAGTCGAGGACGGTGCCGCGCATCACGCCGGCGGCGTCGATGTCCCAGTGATCGCCTTGCTCGGTGGGCTCGTTCCCCTCGATGGGGAAGAGGTGCCGCACGTCGCCGGCAGCGCGGTCGGTGACGAAGTCGAGATCGACCCCGCTCGCGCGCTCGTGCACCCAGGACTTCGAGGTCGGGAGGATGATCACCGGCGCGTGCGTCACCCCGCGTTGATCGACCCACGCGGTCGGGTGCTCGGCGTCCACGCTCACCGGGCCGCTCGCCGTCGCCACGATGCGGGCGTCGGCTGGCGTCACCGTCACGAAGTGATCCGCGATCGGGGGCACGATCGCGGTTTCGTTCGGCAACACCAGCGGGTACCAAGGATCGCCGAGCGTCATCGTGTCGCGCGCGACGCCGAGCGTGCCGTAACGCCCTGGCAGCGCGACCGTGGCGTCGATCACGAGGTGGAGCGGCTGCTTCGCCCCCGGGCAGAGCGCGATTTTCACGTCGCGGCCCCGCGTCGCGCGCGACTTCGTCTTGTCGGCCTTGCCGATCGATTGCACGGCACAGCCGTCGACGCGCACCTCCACGTGCTCGTACCCACCGTGGCCGACGCCGGACGTGTAGATTCGCTCCGCCTCGAACTCGTCGAAGGACGGCGCCGTGTCGCGGAGACGATCCGCGTAGAGCCAGAGCCACGGCATCGTCCAGGACGGGGGCAGATCGATCGCGGCGTGCACGACGTAGTTGCGTGCTTCGACGTCGACTGCGACACGAATGTCGTACTTCGCGCGCTCCACGGCTGAGCCCTGGCCAGCGTGCAACGTCTTGGGACCGACGAAGACGAAGGCGCCCACCACGATCGGCATCACGATCGACATCACGACGCGCATCATGAAGAGCGCTCGCCGTCGTGACTCGGGGCGTCGCATGACGCGAGTCATCATCGGCTCGCGCTCGCGTGAAGACGAGAAGGACGCGACCGCGACGATGCGCTACGATCACGGTGCATGCGCGTCTCAGGGCTGCCGCTCTGGACCCTGGTCCTCGTGGCATGCATCGTGGCCCCGATCCTCATCCGCGCCTGGATCGACGCGGAGCAGCGGCGCGCCAAGAGAAGAACGGCTTCGCTGCTCCAAGGGCTGACGAACGTGACGCGGGTGTCGCGTGATCGCGCAGCGCGTGATGGCGACGGAAGCTCCGATCCTGCTCCGGAGACGGCTTCGGCGAGACGAGACGCTGCCGGCCCGGAGGATGCAGCATCCCAAGCGGCAGACGCATTGCCTTCGCTTCCCTCGCGTACGCCGCGGGACGAAACGAGTGTCGAGAGAAGCAGCGAGACCTGAGCCGCGTTACCCTTCTTCGAAGCCCCCTGCAAAGGACGACGCATGGCACGCCTCTTCGGCTTGATCGGTAACCGGGCAGATTTGGCCGGCCGGGTGCTCGAGCTCGAGCGCGATGCCCTGCGCGTGCCGCCGGGCTCGCTCCCGAACGGAGCGCTCTCGTGGGGCATTGGCTTCTACCAAGGGGGCGACGTCCTCCTGCGTCGTCGGCCGAACGACGAGCGCAATGCCCTCGACCTCGCGGCCCTCGCGAAGGACATCCGCGCCGATCTCATGGTCGGTCACGTCCGTGCAGCGACGGTCGGGTCGACGCGCACCGAGAACACGCATCCTTTCCGCTATCGCGAGTGGCTCTTCGCGCACACCGGCTCGATCACCTCGTACGACCAGATCCGCGGCCGGCTGCTCGAGTCGATCCCCGAGTTCCTCCGCAAGGACATCCGCGGCGACACCGACTCGGAGGTCCTCTTCCACGTCGTGCTGTCGTTCTTGCACGACGCAGGGCGTCTGCACGACGGCGCGGCCGACGCGAAGACGGTCAGGGCCGCGCTCTCGTCGACCGCGTCGCTCGTCGATCACCTGATCGGCGAGGTCGGCGGCGCGGCCGGGTTCCCGCTCAACGCCGTCCTCACCAACGGCGAGCTGCTCGCGGCCATCCACCGCCTCGACGCGACCAAGACGAACAAGATGGCGTTTCGGATCGTCCACGGGCGCGGCGATCTCGACCAGCTCGTCGCCGACGACGCGCTCCGTCGCGTGCGGCTCACGGATCCCGGCGCGCTCCGGTTCACGCTGCTCGCGTCCGACTTCGCGGAGGCCCAGCTTCCCGACCGTCCGAGCGGCCCGGCCGCACATGCGTGGACCTCGGTGCCCGACCGTGCGATCGTCGTCGCGACGCGCGATGCGGACCCCATCGTGGAGACCTTCTAGGACGCTGCTCTCGCTGACGGCGCCGCTCGCGTTCGCGCTGGTGTTCTCCTGCGCGGCGCGTCCGTTGAAGACGGCCGACAGCGCACCGACGGCGACCTCCGGAGGAGCTCCGGTCGACCCGATCTCGTCGGTGCCGCGGCCGGTCGACCGCGCGACCGTCAACGACGGCGTCGCCACGCTGCGGACGCCCATCGCCACCGAGGCGATCCACGCGCTCGTGCGGCGCGTGTTCGAGGGGTTCCATCGCCGAGATCCCGGGCCGCTCGAGCCCGATCTCGACGAGTCGATCGTCGATCTCCGCGCCGACAACGAGCAGATCCGGCCGCGCGGGTATTGGATGAACGAGCTCCGAGTGCGGATGAAGTCGCTGCCGTTCGACCAGCTCGATCTCGACCTCGCCTACAAGCAGCAGGACGTGGAGATCTGGGGCCGCGAAGAGCTCGGCGTCCCGGGACGCCCGTCGCGACCGAACACGATGACCAACGACGACGTGCTGGTGCGCATCCCCATCGCGACCCCTCGCGTCGGGTCCGACGTGCTCTTCGGCGACGAGATCCGGCTCCTGCTCCGCCGTGACGGACCGCGGTACAAGATCCGCGGTTGGGGCGAAGCCGTCCCGAAGTAGCGCTATACAGGCGGCATGCTCAGTCGCTGGTCGGACGACGACGCGAAGCGCGCGATCGATGCCTGGGGCGCGAAGTGGGGCGAGACGCTCGCTCTCCGGACCTACTCTGCGCGCCTCCTCGGCGCGGAGTCGACGCTCGTGCTGCATGGCGGCGGCAACACCTCCGCAAAGGGGACCGCGGCCGTCGTTGGTGGAGACGACGAAGAGGTGCTGTTCATCAAGGGGAGCGGCTGGGACCTCGCGACGATCGAGCCGCCCGGACACCCGGCGGTCCGCCTCGAACCGCTCCGTCGCCTGCGTGCGCTCGACGACCTCGAGGACGAGGCGATGGTCAACGCGCAGCGCATCGCGCTCCTGGACGCCGGCGCGCCGAACCCGTCGATCGAGTGCCTGCTGCACGCGTTCCTCCCCCACCGCTTCGTCGATCACACCCACGCGGACGCGATCCTCGCGCTCGCCGATCAACCGGACGCCGAGCGCATCTGCCGCGAGGTGTTCGGACGCGGGCTCGTCTTCGTGCCGTACGTGAAGCCTGGCTTCGCGCTCGCAAAGGCGTGCGCGCACGCGTTCGACGCGAACCGCGAGCACGCGGACGTCATCGTGCTCCAGCAGCACGGCGTGTTCACGTTCGGCCGCGACGCAAAGGCGTCGTACGAGCGCATGATCGACGTCGTCACCCGTGCCGAGAAGCACGCCTCGTTCCCCGTGCGCGTGACCGGTGGCGATCCCGAGAACGAAGATCTCCGCCGCGTGCTCTCGCCGATCCTCCGCGGGGTGCTCGCGCGCGCGGGCGGTCCGAACGTGCTCGTGTGGGACGAGGACGAGCAGGCTCGCAGCTTCGCGAGCGACGAGGCCTCTCCGACCTGCGAGCGGCCGCTGTCGCAGATCGGCACCGCCACGCCCGATCACGTCATCCGCACCAAGCCGTGGCCGATGATCGCGCCGCGCCTCGACGCGGAAGCGAGCCTCGAGGACAACCGAACGGCGCTCGAGACGCGCGCGCGCGAGTACGCCGAGAAGTACCGCCGCTACGTCGCCGAGGGCATCGCAGCGCGCGGCCCGCGCATCGAGCTCGACGCCGCGCCGCGCATCGTGCTCGTCCCGGGCGTCGGCATCGCGGCCGCGGGCGCGACGCGCAAGGACGCGGAGATCGCGCGCGAGATCTACCAGCACACGATCGACGTGATCCGCACCGCTGCGGCGGTCGGCACCTATCGGCCGGTTGCGCCGGTCGATCTCTTCGATCTCGAGTACTGGCCGCTCGAGCAAGCGAAGCTCGGGAAGGGGGCGAAGCCGAAGCTGCATGGCCGCGTCGCGCTGATCACCGGCGCCGCGTCGGGGATCGGGCGGGCAACCGCGGAGGCCTTCCTTGCGAACGGTGCGCACGTGATCCTCTGCGATCGCGACGCGGAGTCACTCTCGACGGTGCGCACCAAGCTCTCTGCGAAGAACGCCGGGCGCGTCTCTGCCGCGCGGTGCGACGTGAGCGATCGGGAGAGCGTGCGCGACGCGTTCGACGCCTGCATCGACGCGTACGGTGGTGTCGATCTCGTCGTCTCGAACGCGGGCACGGCGCCGCAGGGGATGCTGCACGATCCGGACGGCGAGCGCGCCCTCGAGGCCTCGATGGAGGTCAACTTCTGGGGTCACCAGTGGGTCGCGCACCGCGCGGCGGACGTGCTCCTCGCGCAGGGGACCGGCGGCGCGATCCTCTTCAACGCGTCGAAGGCCGCGTTCAACCCCGGCCCGGAGTTCGGCCCGTACGCCGTCGCGAAGACCGCGACGATCGCGCTCATGCGCCAGTACGCGATCGACCTCGGGCAGCACGGCATCCGCGCGAACGCGATCAACGCCGATCGCATCCGCACGAACCTCTTCGGCGGGGGCGTCCTCGAAGCGCGCGCCAAGGCGCGAGGGCTCGACTCCGACGCGTACTTCCGCGCGAACCTCCTCGCACGCGAGGTGACCGGCGAGGACTGCGCGGAGGCGTTCCTCTACCTCGCGACCGCCATGAGCACGACGGGGTGCGTGGTCACGGTCGACGGCGGGAACGCCGCTGCGTTCCCGCGCTGATCGTACGCTCTCGCCCGGTCAGAGCGCCGTCGCCGTGATCGACGGGCGGTACTCGGGCGCGGAGAGGGTCAACGCCAAGCCGCCGATCATGCCGATCCCGCCCGCGACGGCGATTCCCCCAGCACCCTTCTGGAGGGCCACGAGCCCGAACAGCGCGAGCGGAACGGAGAGGCCGAACAAGGTCCACCCCGCGACTTGCCGCCCTCTGCGGCCTGTCTCGTCGCCCGGCGCGATCAACAGCTTCGTCGGACCACGTATCGTGACGACCTCGGAGTTTCGCGCCCACGATTCCGTCGAGGGTCCCCTTGGTGGAGAGCGCTGCGTCGTAGCAGGCTCGGAGCTTCGGATACGCGTCGCACAACGTCTTGCTCACCGCGTCGTCGACGCCGTCCGGCGGGCCGATGGTGCTCCCGCGGAGCGTGCCGCGCGCGGGGACGATCGTCGTGCTCTCGGGTCCGAGCAGACCGTTCGTGCAGACCCTCTTGTCGGACGCATTCGACGAGCTTGCGGGTGCAGTCGTCGATGCTGCTGGGGGCACCAACGACGCGGTCGGCTCCTTCGCGGGCGGAGTTGCGCAGCCGTGTGCCAGCGCGAGCGAGAGCAACCCCGGGAGGACACGTGCGACGCCGACCATTCGCCGATCCTACTCGTTCATCGAAGCGTCCAGCGCCTTCCGTTCGATCCGCCTGCTCATGCCGCTGAGCGCCTTTGTCGCGTAGGCTCTCTTCCATGCCGTGTCGCTGGTCGTTCATCGCGGTCGTCCTCGGGTCGGGGTGTGGCTCCGAGGCGGCGCCCGCGCCCGACCTCGCGCCGGACACCGGGACGATCGGGTCCGACGCGTCGAGCGACGCGACGACGGCGGCCGATGCGGAGGAGGACGCGGGCTTCCGCGTCGACGCACCTTCGATGGAGGTGACGCCGCTGAAGCCGACGATCATCTACGCGAACACCGACAAGGAGCTCTATCGCATGGATCCGGCGACCAAGGCGGTCACCCGGATCGGCGCCTTCGTCGGAACCGACGGCTCGCCGCTGCCCGACACCATGACGGACGTCGCGGTGAATGCATTGGAGAAAGTCTACGCGTGCTCGGTCGGCAAGATCTTCACGCTCGAGGTGCCGGCCGCGACCGGGCCCGTGAAGGCGACGCAGATGCTCACGGTCACGGGGCCGCGCATGTACGCACTCGGCATCGCGCCCGCCGGTGTGCTCGACGTGAGCGAGACGCTCGTCGCCGGCGACGCCGCGGGCGATCTGTTCTGGATCCCCGAGACCGGCGCCCCGGTGAAGCTCGGTGGTTTCGGCGCGGTCGTCGCTGGCGATCCCGGGCTCGGCACGGTCGGAGACTCCTGGCAGCTATCCGGCGACATCGCGTTCTTCCAGAACAACGGTGCGCCGATCGGGCTCGCGACGGTGCGTCCGTGCACCACGCCAGGCGATACTTCCACGTGCAAGACGGGGAACGACGTGCTCGTCGAGATCGACGTCGCGGCGTTGAGCACCAAGTCGGGCACCGCGAACCTGAAGAAGGGGTTCATCGGCACCGGCGGCACGGGGTTCGGTCGTTTGTACGGCGTCGCCGCGTTCGACGACCGCGTGTTCGCCTTCCAGCGCATCACGACGAAGTCCGGGATCACGACCGCGCTCTTGGTCAGCGTCTCGCTCGCCGACGGGAAGGGCACGACGGTCGCCGATTTTCCGGAGGTGGTGACGGCGATGAACGGCTGGTCTGGCGCCGGCGTGACCACGAGCGCGAAGATCTTCATCCCGAAGTAGCTGCGTCGCGCCCGAATGCCGCGCGGAGCAACGTCTCGAACGGCTCGTCGATCGGCCGGCCATGGTCCGCGCGTAGCGTCGATCTCGAGTCGACGCGCGGAACGAGCTCACTCGTAGGGGTTGTCGTCGGCGGGCTTGCCGACGTTCGCCGGGAGCGGCTTCGCCTTCGACGTCACGAGCGGACCGTCCCACAGCGGAACGCCCTGCAGGTTCGACATCGCGGGCGCGGTTGCCTCCGGGGTCTCCTCGGCCTTCGGCGGCGCGCTCTTCGCGGTCTTGGGAACGGAGTGCGGCTTCTTCGTGGCGGTCTCCGGCAGCGCGCGCGCTGCCACTGGCTCCGCGATCGGCGCCACCTTTGCGATCGCGTTGACCACTCCCGCGTGAGGGTGTGCCGCTGCCGCGGGCTTCGGACGCGGCTTCGGCGCTTCCTCGGCGGCTTCCACCGCGGCGGCGACGACGGCGCGCGCAGGTGCATCGTGACGAGCGCGCGGCGCACGCGTCGGTTGGGCGGTCGCGACGAACGCGCCGATGCAGAACGCGGCGACGCTCCCTACGGCGCCGACGAGGACGCGCGACGCCTTCGGTCGCAGCGCTCGGAGGTCACCGCTGATCGAGACACGCGGCTTGGTGGGCTCCGTCACCGCCACCGCGGCGACGTCTGCGCTCACCGGGCGAAGCGTCTCCTCGACGCGCGGCGGCTCGACGTTCGTCGCCATCGGGAGCGCGACGGGCAAGACGCGCGCGGCCGGCATCCGCGGCTCGCTCGGAAGCGGGCCCGGGATCGTCGAGACGTGATCGATCGCACCGAAGAGGTCGGGATTGGAGACCTCCTCGGGGACGCGCACCATCTTCTCGACGTCGCTCCATCCGCCGACCGTGGTCCACGCGAGGAGGCGCGCACGATCGGCGAGCACCGACGCCGAGATGCGATCGCCGCGCGTGTACCGCAGGCACTCGAGGATCAGGTCGCGCACGCCGGCGTCGAGGCAGCGTGCCTCCTTGACGATCCGCTGGGCCGACAGCGCCTGGGTGTGCTGGGCCATCGCCGTCTTGCCGTCGAACGGCAGCCGTCCGCTGACGCAGCGGTAGAGCAGCACGCCGAGCGCCCAAACGTCCGCCGGCGCGCCGGTGCGCGGATCGTCGGCGATGTGCTCCGGGCTGTGGTACGCGAGCGACGGTCCGCTCGCGTCCTCGCCGCGCGGCCGACGCTTCGGCGTCAGCAGACGCGCGCGCGCGAAGTCGCAGAGCTTGGGGGTGATGTGGCCGTTCGGCGTGCGGTGGAGGAAGATCGCGCGCGGCTCGACGCCGAGGTGCACGACGCCGAGGCGGTGCGCCTCCGCGAGCCCTTCGGCGATCGCGGCCACGAGCTGCAGCGCGCCTCCGGGGGAGAGCGTGCCTCGACGTTCGAGCAGCTCTTCGAGCGTCTCCCCGTGCAGCACCTCGGAGACGACGAACGGCGCGCCATCGTCCTCGCCGACGTCGAGGACGCGCGCGATCGAGGGATTGTTCAGCGTGCGTACGAGCCGAGCGTCGTCCGTGAAGGCGGCGAGCGCCTCTGCCGACACGGGCGTCTGCGGTGCGATCACGCGGATCGCCACCTGACGCGTCGGCACCAAGTCGGCGCCGCGCCACAGCTCGCCGAGCTTTCCTTCCCCGATGCGGTTCACGAGACGATAGCGACGAGCGAGCAGCGATCCGGACGTGAGCGGCATGGAAGACCCCCTGTTGCTGAGACGTCAGCAGGGTCCACTGCAAACTCGATGCACCACTCTTCTGCGCTCGCGTGAGAGCGCGAGGCTGCGTTCGTGGAGAGCAGCGGCGGGTCGACCGGCTACCGGCCTTCCGCTCTGGGTGACGCGTGGCACGTCACACACCGACGTCGCAGTCGCGTCGTCTGCGCGTAGGTGCCGCATCCTCTTGCCGGCTGCACCGACGGAATGAGTAGGATGGGCTCTCCCCCGTGCAACGCGACGACGTCCCGCCGTGGCTCCGCGCGCACGCCGTGGCGATCTCGCGCGCGTGCCTCGTGGTGGTCGGCGCAGCGGCGCTGGTGCAGGTCGCGGATCTCTTCGCCGAGGAGGACGCGTCGCCCTGGGTGCCGATTGGGATTCTCTACCTCAGCGCGGCGGCGCTCGGCCTCGAGGCGATGGCGGTCGGCGTACGGAAGCAGCTCGGTCGAGGTCCGTCGATCGCGAACCTCGCGCCGGGAGGGTGGGCGATCTTCGCGGCGATGTTCTGGATCCTCGCGGTGCCTGCCTACTTCTTCGGCGCGCGGAAGCGCCGCGCGATCGCCGAGCCGGACGCGCCGAGCGAGCCCGTGACCTGGGGGAGCTGGGTCGCGATCGGGACGTTCGCGCTGCTCGGCCTGGTGCTCATCGCGGCCGGGCTGCGCTGATCACTTGCACTTCACGATCTGGTTGGTCTGCGCCTTCGCCGGATCGTTCACGCAGACGGTGAGCTCTTCCTTGCAGCCGCCGATGTTCGCCATCCCGCCGCACTTCACGCTCGCCGCGGCCGTCGTGTACCCCTTCGCGCTCGTGCAAGCGGCCCCGCCGAGGACGCCGCTGCAGGCGAAGCCGCCGTTGCCGAATTCCTTCTCGGCGGTGCCGCTGCAGTCCCAATCGCCGCCGTGCGTCGTGCCGGTGGCGTCGTGCGTCTGGAACCCGACGACCTTGCCGTTGCGCCGCGGATCGCCGTCGTCGCAGTCGGTCCCGCCGCATCCTGCGCCTGGCTTTTCGTCGCCGTCGCCGTCGCAGTCGCAGGGATTTCCGCTCTCGCACGCGGGCACGCGGGTGTCCGGCGGCCCCGTGTCGAAGCTCGTGTCGCGGGCGTCCAGCGATGCATCGCCGACCTCGCTCGTGCCATCGCCGACGGTGCCGTCGCCGAGGGTGTCGTCGTTCAGCGTGTCACCCGAATCATCGGGCGAAGGTCCGTCGGCAACGACTCCATCGGTTTTCGAGTCGACCGTGGTGCCATCGGCGCGCGAGTCCGAGGCGATCGAGTCCGACAGCCTCGAATCGGCGAGGGCGCCGTCCGCGGCGAGCTCCACGACGGTCGGCTCGGGGAAGCTGCAGCCGCTCGCGACCGCGAGCGACACACACCACAACGACATCGCGACGCGCATCAGAACGTTCCTCCCAACATCGCGCCACCGCCGGTCGTCGCAGCCCAGGGCGCGAGTCGTACGGAAGTCTTCGATTCCGTCCCCTTCTTCGAGCCCACGACGAGCAGACCGACGCCGGCGCCGATGCCGATCACCGCGACGATGCCGAACACCGTGGCCATCGTCGACGCGGTCTGGCCGCTGTCGATCGCGGCCTGCGCGGCTGCGCGATCCGACGTCGCGCAGGTGCCGCTCTCGTAGGCGGGGCACGCGGCGGAGAGATCGCTCTTTGCGCCGCTCCGGATCACGATCGAGACGCCCATGCCGATCAAGCCGACCGCGCCGACGCCGAGCGCGACGACGCCTGCGGTCTTCATGCCGGACGAGCCGCTCGAGGGCGGGGTCTCCGGCGTGCCCGCGCCCGCGCTGCCGGTCGGCGCAGGCCCCGCGATCGGGGCAGGCCCTGCGGTCGACGCCGTGTCCGGCGCCTCGACCACGAGCTTCACCGACTTGCTCTCGCCGGCTGCGACCGTGACGCTCTTCTCGACCGGCTCCTTGCCCCCTTCGATCTTCACGACGTACGAGCCGGGATCGCGGTCGAGCGGGACACCGAGGAGCTTCGCGTCGATCGGCTCGCCGTTCACGCTCACCTTCAGAACGAGCTCGCCGAGCGGTCCTTCGCCCGACGCCGTCTTCTGCTTCACCTCGATGGTGAGGCGCGCGACCTTCGGCGCGAGGCGCGCGGCTGCGGCGTTCGCGTCGGCCTCCCATCCCTCGTACTTCGAGGCGTCTTTGGCGACGATCACGCCGCGCTTGAGATCGAGCCACGCGCGTCGTGAGGACGCCCAGTGTCCGAGCTGCTCCTCGCACTCCGCGAGGTTGCGGAGACTGCCGAGGCCCGTGGGAAAGAGCTCCCACGCCTTGCGGAAGAGCGGCACGGCACCGGCGCAATCCCCCTTCGCGCGGAGCTCGCGCCCGCGCGCGAAGAGATCCTTCGCGTCGGCGTCGCTCGCGACGACGTGCGGCGCCGAGCTCAGGGCGATCGACAGCGCGAGCACGGCAGACGTCAGGCGGCGCATCAGAGGATCTCTCCCTTGTCGAGGGGCTTGGGCGGCTGGGCCGTCGGCTGCGGAGGTGCAGTGGTGGTCGGCGCGGCCGTCGTGGCGGTCGGCGGAGGCGTCTTCGCCGTCGGCTTCGTGCCGGGCGTGGGCTTCGTCGTCGTCATCACCGGCGGGGGGGGCGGTGCGCTCGACGTGGTCGGCTGCGGGTTCGCCGCGGCGTTCGTGGTGGCGGGAGGGGGAACGGTCGGCGCGGGGAAATCCTCCTTCGGGGGGCCCGCGACCGGTGGCGGCGGCGGCTCGACCTTCGGTGCGCTCGACCCCGTGAAGCGAATGGCGAGGAGCGCAATCGCGGCGATGGCGATCAGACCGAGGACGACGAAGACACCGGTGTTGCGGCGCGGCGGCTCGTAGGCCTCGAGGGACATCGAGGAGGGCTTGTTGGGCAGCGTCGCGATCGCGTTCGGCATGCCCTTCAGCGTGCCCGAGACCTCCGGACTCACGGCCGCGGCGCGCGCGCTCGGAGCGACCTGGAAGGGCGCATCGTGGATCTGCACTGGCTCCGAGACGGCGGGGAGCGACACCGTCGGGAGCTGGTCCTCGGCGGGGATCGCCGACTTCGCCGCTTCTGCGAACGCCTGTGCGAGCGCCGCAGCGTCCGGATAGCGATCGCGGATGCTCGCCGCGAAGGCCTTCTTGAAGAAACCTTCGATGTCGGGCGGCAGCTCCGGTCGGTACTTCCGCACCGGCGTCGGATCGTCGCTGCAGATGTTCACGAGGAGATCCGCGGTCGTCTCGCCGTCGTACGGGAGGCGGCTGGTCAGCGCTTCGTAGGCGACCACCGAGAGCGCCCACAGGTCGCAGCGGTGATCGAGGGTGGAGAGGCCGCGCGCCTGCTCCGGGCTCATGTAGTTCGGCGTGCCGAGCACGATGCCGACCTCGGTCGCGTGCGACTGCGACGCGCCGGAGTGGGTGATCTTGCGTTGGCGGACCGTCTTCGCGATGCCGAAGTCGAGGATTTTCACGAGGAGCTCGCCGTCCTCGTCCTTCGTGAGGAGCAAGTTCGCGGGCTTCAGATCGCGGTGGAAGACGCCCTCGCCGTGCGCGTGCGCGAGGCCACGCGCGACCTGCCACACGATCGGGACGAGCTCCTCGATCCTCATCTCGATCTGCTTCAGCCGGTTCTCGAGCGAGACACCGTCGACGAGCTCCATCACGAGATACGCCCAGCCGAGCTCCTCGCCGTGATCGGTGACGGTGACGATGTGGCGTGTCTTGCGCGAGAGCTTCGCGGCGACCTGCGCCTCGAAGCGGAAGCGCGCCATCGCGGTCGCTGGGTCTTCACCGTCGTGCGCGGGCTCGCGCGAGAGGAACTTGATCGCCACCTCGCCGCCGAGCGACGTGTGTTTCGCGATCCAGACCTCACCCATCGCGCCACGCGCGAGGGGACGGGTCAGCGCGTATTTTCCCGCGACGACGAGGCCGGCCGCGAGCGTCGTCGCATCCATGAACGCCATCGGCACTCTACCACCCGGCGCGCCGCCGATCGTATCGGATCGATGCGGTGCCGGAGCCGAAGGCGTCATCCGCGCTCATCTTGCGGGACGACCGGGGCCGAGCGCACGTCGCTTTCATTCGCGTCGAAGCGTTCGCGGCCTGCGAATCGCGGTCGGGAACGTCTGCGGGAGCGCTGCCGGCTGCGCGCGAGCGGAGGTCGTCTGCTCGTGCACCGGTCGTCGGCCAGCGGTGGTGCCTCGTTTTCGATGTCACGACCTGCGGAAGTTCGCGAAAGATCCGGAAGTCCCGCAACTTCTCGCACCGAAAACGAGGGTGGCTGCGTCGAACTCCGTAGCTTCGGCACGGTGTTGGAGTCGCGGAGGGGGGAGTCGCGGAGGGGGAGTCGCGGAGGGAAAAGTATCGAGCAGCGGAGCGACGCGTCGATACGGTACCCTCGCCGCGTGGCTGAACCGCCGGGCAAACCGACTCCGCCTCGTCCTGCGGCGAAGCCGAGCATTCCGCCTCCGAAACCCTCTGTCTTGGTGGGGGGCTCGAGTGTCGTGGGCGGCTCGGGTGGCTCGGGTGGCTCGGTCGCGCCTGGACCAATCCCGACCGACGCCGAGCCGGTCACCGCGGATCTGAGCGCCGAGGACATCGAGGAAGACCTCGGCGCGACCGGCTCGAGCGGCAAAGCGACCGAGGTGAAGGGCTTCGAGACGCCCGCCAAGCCTGCGCCGAGGATGCGACCGCCGGTGCCCGCCCCGCGGCCGTCGACCATGCCCCCCGCGGAAACCTCCGTGTCCCGTGCGCCGCCTCGCCCTTCGTCCATCCCGAGCGCCGCCGCGAGCGCCTCGATGGCGGTGAGCGCGAACACGTCCGCGAGCACGTCCATGAACACGTCCGCGAGCACGTCTGCGAGCACGTCTGCGAGCACGTCTGCGAGCACGAGCGGGTCGAGTGAGAGCTCTGCGTCGCGTTCGGCCCCCTCACCACCCACGCTTCCGGCGGTCGCACCGAGGGGTGTGCGCGCGACGGCACCGCCGCACATCGGCAGACCGGCCCTCGCCGCTGCGCCGACGCCGCGACCTCGTCTGGCGATGGCGACGCCCGAGCCGAAGATCGCGATCCACCAGGACGGCGTGCCCCTCGGCGAGATCGCGCCGAGCGAGTCGATGGCACGGGCCGCGGAGCGACCGCTCGCGACGCAGCCCGGCACCGCATCGGTGCAGTCGCTCCGGGCGAAATCGATCGCCGCGGAGGTCTCCGCCCACGTCGCTGCGATGCGCGCCCCAGATTCTCGGCATGGGCGCAAGACGAGCGACGTCGCGCGCCTTGGCAGGCTCCTCGTCGAAGAGGCGCTCGCGTGCGAGCGCGCCGAAGATCGTGCGCGCGCGACCAAGCTCTTCCAGGAAGCGCTCGACACCGGCGTCGCGCTCCTACCCGCGGTGCGTGGTGCGCGGCGCCTGCTCCGCGACGCACCGCTCGCTGCGCGGCTCGCGCTCCTCGATCGGGAGGCGGCGATCGTCACGAAGGTCAACGAGCGCGCGGATCTCGCCGTCGAGCGCGCGCGCATGCTGGAGGCCGAGAAGAAGGACGAGCTCGGGCCGATCATCACCGCCTATCAGAGCGCCCTCGCGCTCTGCCCCGGCCACGCAGAGGCGCTGAAGGGGCTCGAGGCTGCGCTGGTGCGCGCGCGGGCGAAGCTCCCCAAGGAGTCGAAGATCGATCCGAAGCTCGACCCGAATGGCGAGCTCGCGGAGCACTGCGCACGGCTCGCGAGCGCGTACGGGAGCGATCCGGAGCTCGTGGGCGCGTACTACGCGACGCGCGCGCGCGTCCTCGAGCAACGCGGGGATCTGGTCGCAGCCGAAGA
>JBKJQC010000128.1:0-4331 GCA_046593995.1 Polyangiales bacterium | reverse complement strand
CGAGCACGAGGGTGGGAGCCACGATGCGTGACGTCGCGTGCAGCGCGACGTGCGTCGCTCCAGCCACGGCCTGCGCGACGAGCGCGCGGCGGGAGGTCGGTATCGCGCGCAGGATCGCCTTGGCGCCTTCGAGTCGCTCGCGATCGCGCGGATCGTGCCGCATCGAGCTCGACGCGATGCGCTCTGCGAGGCAGGCCTCGACTTCGTTGCCCGCACGCGCGAAGCACGCCGCGAACCCCGCGCCGCGGAAGAGCCCTCCGTGCCGAAACGCGGTGCCCGAGCGGGCCGTCGATGCGAGCACGAGCGTGGCTGTGCGGGAGGGCGCATCTGCAGCCAGCCGGGTCGCGATCATCCCGCCGAGCGACTGGCCGTAGAGGTGCGCCCGCTCGACGCCGAGGTGGTCGAGCAACGCGCGCGCGTCGTACGCCATCGCCGTCGTCGAGAGGCGCGACGCTCCCGTCGACCGGCCGCCTCCGCGGGCATCGAAAGCGATGACCGGAAGCTCCTTCGCGAGCAGCGCGCGGAAACGTCCCCACAGCGCGAGCGATCCGCCGAGCGGCCGGATGAGCAAGATGGGTGTGACAGCGGAGCGGGCTCCAGACGTCTCGTATGCCAGCGCTCCGCCATCGGGAAGCGGACAGACACCGCGTGCATGCATCGCGCTCATCGAAGGTTCGAACGTCGCGACCCCCCGGTGGTGTCAGAGAAGGTGTCGGAAACCTCACGGCGGCCCGGGGCGTTCACCGTTTGAATGGTGGTTCCATGGTGATCATCTGGATCGCGCTCGCGATCGCTCTGCTCCTGCTCGCTGCGGCCGCGATGTACGTCCGGCGCCCGTACGCGGACTACGACGTCGTGGTGATCGGTGGCGGCTCGGCTGGGCTCACTGCAGCTGGGTTCGCGGCCTCGGTGGGCGCGCGGACGCTCCTCGTCGAGCGCGACCGACTGGGCGGTGACTGCACGTGGACCGGCTGCGTTCCGAGTAAGGCGCTGCTCAAGGCAGCGAGCGCCGCGCACGCCGCGCGGACGGCGTCGAGGTACGGACTCGATGCAGAGGTGCGCGTGGAGCTGAGTCGCGTCCTCGCGCGTGTTCGAGCCGTACAGGAGCACATCTACCAGGAGGCGGACGCTCCGGAGGTCATCGGCGCGTTCGGCGTCGAGGTCGTCTCCGGAGACGCACGCTTCGTCGGCCGCGACGAGATCGAGATCGGCACGGGCGATCGAGCACGGCGCGTGCGCTTCCGGGACGCGATCATCTGCTCCGGCAGCCGCGCGCGCGTTCCGCGCGTACGAGGCCTGGAATCGGTGCCGTTCGTCACGAACGAGACCGTCTTCGCGTTGCCGACGCTACCTCAGCGCTTGCTCGTACTCGGAGGCGGGCCCATCGGCATCGAGCTCTCGCAGGCGTTCGCGCGCCTGGGGAGCTCGGTCACCGTCGTCGCGAAGGACCACGAGATCCTACCTAAGGACGATCCGGAGCTCGCGAAGATCGTCCGCGCGCGGCTCGAAGACGAGGGGGTTCGTTTCCTCCTCGAGGCCGAGCTCGAGGCGGTGGATCAACGGGAAGACGGCATCCACGCGACCATCGCGGTGACCGGAGAGGCGCTGGTCGCGGATGCGCTCCTCGTCGCGGCCGGGCGTGCTCCCAACGTCGAGGCGCTCGGGCTCGGGGCTGCGTCCGTCGTGACGGATCAGCGCGGAATCGTCGTCGACGAGCGCTGTCGCACCAGCAACCGCCGCATCTACGCGTGCGGCGACGTCGCTGGACGGCTGCAGTTCACGCACTACGCCGAGCACATGGCGAAGGTCGCCGTCGCCAACGCGGTGCTCGGCGTTCCGCTCCGCCTCGAGCGCTCGGTGGTGCCCTGGGTGACCTTCACCGATCCCGAGCTCGCGCACGTCGGCGTGCACCGGCGCGAGCTCGATGCGCGGAAGCACCGCACCTATCGCTTCCCCTATTCGAAGGTCGATCGCGCCGTCGCCGAGCGGAACGACGCGGGGTGGCTCCACGTGCACGCCGATCGCCGCGGCCGCATCGTCGGCGCGACGGTGGTCGGCGCCTCCGCCGGTGAGGTGATCGCGGAGCTCGCGCTCGCGATGAAGCACGGGATCTCCCTGCGCAAGCTCGCCGACACGATCCACGCGTACCCGACGCTGGCGCTCGGCGCGCGTCGCGTGGCCGATCAGTGGTACGTCCAGAGCACGTCGCCCCTGCTCCTTCGCATCATCATGGCGCTCCGTGGCCTCCGCGGTCGCCCACCCGCGCAACCCAAGCCGGAGACGATTGTCTGACACTCGCGCCGCGATGAGGCGTTCTGGGAGGGCTCGGGGGCTCGGAGAAGAAGATGAGCGATCACTACTACCATTCCCACGACCTCGGCCGATTCGCGGAGATCGGCGAGCAACGCCCGGAGCTCGCGAAGAAGTTCTTCGACTGGTACGAGGCCGTGTTCGCCGACGGTGCGCTCTCCGAGCGCGAGAAGTCGCTGATCGCGCTCGCGGTCGCGCACGCGGTTCAGTGTCCGTACTGCATCGACGCATACTCGCAGACGGCCATGCAGAAGGGCGCCGATCTCGACCAGATGACCGAGGCCGTGCACGTCGCGGCCGCCATCCGTGGGGGGGCGTCCCTCGTCCACGGCGTGCAGATGCGGAACGTCGTGAAGAAGGTCGGAATGTGAGGTCGCTCCCGACCCTCTCCGCACGTAGGGATCCGTTGGCGAGCCCGCAGGCGCAGCGGCGGCTCCTGCGAACGCTGCCGCTCGCGCGCGAGTTCGAGGACGCGGTGGCCACGGCGGGACACTCTCCGCTGCGGTCACGCGAGATCCGAGTCTTCCAGGTCAACGTCGGAAAGCTCTGCAACCAGACGTGCAAACACTGTCACGTCGACGCGGGGCCGGATCGTCGCGAGGTGATGTCACGGGAGACGATGGAGCTCTGTCTCGCAGCGCTCGACCGTGCAGCGAGCATCCGCACCGTCGACATCACCGGCGGCGCGCCCGAGCTGACGCCTCACTTCCGCTGGTTCGTCTCGGAGCTTCGCGCGCGTGATCTCCACGTGATCGATCGTTGCAACCTCACCGTGATCGAGACCCCATCGCACCGCGATCTCCCCGCGTTCTTCGCCGAGCATCGCGTCGAGGTCGTGTGCTCGCTCCCGCACTGGGCCAAGCTCAACACCGACGCGCAACGCGGCGAGGGCGTGTTCGATGCCTCCATTCGCGCCCTCCGCCGTCTGAACGAGGTCGGATACGGCGACGGAGCGTCGGGCCTACGGCTCGTGCTCGTCGCGAACCCCGTCGGCGCGTTCCTCCCCGGCGGGCAGGCCTCGCTCGAGCGCGAGTGGAAGCGCGAGCTCGACCGGCGCTTCGGCGTGAAGTTCGATGCCCTCTTCACGATCACCAACATGCCCATCAGCCGGTACCTCGAGTGGCTGGTGCAGACGAACAACCTCGCGCCCTACATGGAGCGCCTGCTCGCGGCGTTCAACCCGGCCGCCGCGAGCGCGGTGATGTGTCGCGACACGATCTCCGTCGGCTGGGACGGCAGCCTGTACGACTGCGACTTCAACCAGATGCTCGACATGAAGGTCACGACGGACCGGACCCACGTCCGTGACTTCGACGTCGAAGCACTCGCAGCACGCGTGATCGCGGTCGACAGACACTGCTTCGGGTGTACGGCCGGATCGGGATCGAGCTGCGGCGGCGCGACCACCTGAGACGACGTGAGGAGGAACGATGGAGGCGGCGCTCGGGGTGATCGGGGGAAGGGGGCTGTATGAGATGCAAGCGCTCGAGCGCGTCGTTTCGACGAGCGTCGAGACGCCGTTCGGCGAGCCGTCGTCGCCGATCGTCTCGGGCTACGTCGGCGCGACGCGCGTGCTCTTCGTCGCGCGACACGGCCTGGGGCACGTCTTCGCGCCCACGCAGGTGAACTACCGAGCGAACGTCTACGCGCTGAAGGCGCACGGCGCGACGCACCTGCTCGCTGTGTCCGCAGTGGGGTCGCTGCGCGAGGAGCTCGGTCCCGGCCATGTGGTGGTGCCGTCCCAGCTGCTCGATCGGACTACCCGCCGCGCGTCGTCCTTCTTCGACGAGGGCGTGGTCGCGCATGTCGCCGTGGCCGACCCGTACTGCCCACTGATGTCTCGCGCGCTCGGCGAGGCCGCATCGGCCGAGGGCGCCGTCGTCCACGACGAGAAGACCTATGTGTGCATCGAGGGGCCGCGGTTCTCGACGCGCGCCGAGAGCCACGCGCACCGCGCGATGGGGGCCGACATCGTGGGCATGACGGCGGCTCCGGAGGCCTTCCTCGCGCGCGAGGCCGAG
>JBKJQC010000116.1:0-5325 GCA_046593995.1 Polyangiales bacterium | reverse complement strand
AAGCGACGCCGTCGCCCGCGATCCTCGAGCTCCCGGGCGTCGGCCTCTGCGTCCCCGATCTCGTCTTCGAACATCGCGACGGCGGGCGCGTCTACCTCGAGGTGCTCGGCTTCTGGAGCCGCGGCGCGGTGTGGGAGCGCGTCGAGCTCGTCGAGCAAGGGCTCGCGCAGCCGATTCTCTTCGCCGTAGGCCAGCGCCTTCGCGTGCGCGAGGACGTGCTCCCCGACGACGCGCCGAGCGCGCTCTACGTCTACAAGGGGACGATGAGCGCGCGCGTGATCCTCGATCGCCTCGACCGCCTACGGGCGAAGCTCCCCACCGCGTCACCGCCAGCCCCCAAACGCGAAACGCGTCGACGCTGATTGAACACGGAGGCACGGAGGCACAGAGGTTCGTGACTCTGCCGATCGCCGCCTCGACGTCTCGTCGCTGGTGGACGCGATCAGGTCCGTCGAGTTCACAGAACAAACAGGGAGACGGGGAGACGGCGAGGAAGATCATTGCTGCCGCGCGCATGCGATGGCGTGGTCGCTGCCAATCGCAGCCGCCGCGCATCAGAGACGATCGGCAGACCGCTCGGAGCTCCGTCACGTCTCCCCGTCTCCCCGTCTCCCTGTTTTTTGGGTGGAGCGATCACGGCCAGGCAAGCGAGAGCGGCGAAGACCTGGGAGCGAAGCGCGCGGTAGCACTTCACGGACCTCCGTGCCTCCGTGCCTCCGTGTTCAATCGATCTCGCACGCCGAGTTCGAGAGTCGAGAGCGCTGATTTCGTCAGAGACCCTGTATCGACTTCGGCGCGATGGTCCCGGGGATCGCGCCCTTCGTGGGCTCGATCACCTCGAGCGCGAGATCGGCTTCGATCGCGCCCACGACGTCACCGCGTGCGACGGCCTCGAGGTCCTTCTGTGCGGCGGGGAGACCGTTGTCGCCCCACTTCACGATGGCGATGGCGAAGTTCGCGGACGCGATGCGGCGTGGGGTCGTCGCCTTCGACACGAGCGTCGCGCCGTCGAGCTGACCGAGCGCGAATTTCGCGAGGCGTCCGGCGGAGTCGTCCTTGGTCGCCGCGGTCACGAGGACCTTGGTGATGTCGGTGTCTTCGGCGTTGCCCGCGCGCTTCAGGATCGCGCGCGCGAGGATCGCCGCCTTGACCTGGTCCTCGACGGAGAGGCCGACGTCGACGGTGCGACGGAACGCGCTCTTCGCGCGCTTGGCGTCGACCGTGCGCAGCGCGCGGAGGAAGCGGATCATCGACAGCCGCGCGACGGCGCGCGAGTCGGCGCCGCCCGCGCTCTCGGCCATGGAGGCAGCTTCGTCTTCCTTCGCCTCGGCGCCTTCGAAGCGCGCGAGGACGGCGGCGATGCGCGCGCCGACTTCGGCGGCGGCGGCTCCCTTGTTGGTCACGCGGAAGGGCGCGAGCAAGCGGAGCGCCTTCTCGTAGAACGCGCGCGCCGCGCTCGCGTCGCCACCGCGACGCGCGTAGTCGCCGGAGAGGATCAGGAGCTCGCCCTGGAGCGCCGAGTCGTCGGTGCCCTTCACCGAGAACGCCTTCTCGAGCGAGGCGCGCGCAGCGGGGATGTTCCCTTCGCGCGCTTCGAGTCGTGCGCGGCCGGCCCACGCGGTCGCGAGCGGCTCTGCTGCGATGGCGTCGTCGAACAATGTGCGGGCGACGCCCGGGCGCCCGGCCTCCCCCTCGACGAGCCCCATCAGCGTCTTCACCATGGCGCTCGACGGCATCACGCCGCCGATCTTGTCGGCGGCCTGCAACATCGGATCGGTCGCGGCGTAGGTGCGGCGCGCGGCGTCGTAGTCGTCGCGATCGGCGAAGTCACGGATCGCCGCGGAGGCGATCGCGAGCGCGCGGCCGAGATCCTTCGCGGGGGGACGACGCGGATCGTCGGTCGTCCCGAGGAGCGCCTGGGCGAGGACCGCCGGTGCAGCGTCGCCGGAGCCCGCGACGAGGAGCCCGCGCGCCGCGATCTCCGCGAGCAGAGCCGCGTGCGGGAAGTCGCTCGTGCCGGCGAGCGCGGTGCCGAAGACTGCGTCCGACACGCCCTCTTCGAGGCCTTCGAGCTTCGCGGCGGGCATGAGCGAGGCGATGAGCTGCTCGTAGCCTTCGAGGCTCGGGTTCGACCCGGCGTCGAGGAGCGCGCGTCGCAACGGATCGGGGACGAATCCTTGCGTCTGCGGGCTCGAGATCGCGTCTATCGCGCCGCCGACGTCGCCGTCGCGGAGGTGCGTGATCACGAGCCGCGTGCCGGCCGTGCGATAGCCGAGCACCGCCGCGTAGACCTCGTCGCCGTAGCGGGCCGGGGTGCGCTCCCCCTCCTTGAAAGAGACGACCTGCTCCATCCACTCGAGGAGCGACTTGTCGGCCGCGGCGCGATCCGCGTCGGTGGGCGCGTAGGCGAGCGCCTCGGTGCGACGCACGGCCTCGCGGCCGATGGACACGAGCGCGGACGGCGGGAAGTCCGCCGGAGAGCCCGTCCACTTCGCGAGGTTGTCGAGGTGCGTCTTCGGACGAGCGTCGGCCGGACGCGCGACCGACCAGAAGAGATACATGCCGATCGCGCTGCCCTCTTCGCCGCGCGCGGCGGGACCGAGGACCGCGAGCTCGAACGCGGCAACGGCGTCGTTCGAGAGCGTCTCCGGCGGGACCTTGTTCGCGCGAATCAACGCCGCGGCGAGGCGCACCGCCGCGAGCCCCGGACGCTCACGCCCCGAAGCGAGCAGCGCGCGGGCGCGGCTCAGCAGACGGTCTGCGAGCGGCTTCGCAAGGTCGGTTCGCCCCGGCGTGCCCGCACGGGAGAAGACGTAGTGCGCCGCTGCGACCGGGAGCTCCTTGTCGGAGATCGGCGCTCCGGCGGTGCCCGACCAGGTCGGCGCCACCGGTTGCCCGGTGCGACAGCCGACCGCCGGCACGAGCAGGCCGGCGAGGGTCG
The DNA here is from genome assembly GCA_046593995.1 of Polyangiales bacterium. Taxonomy (GTDB): domain Bacteria; phylum Myxococcota_A; class Polyangia; order Polyangiales; family JADJMO01; genus JALHOE01. Next base: position 2,384 of record JBKJQC010000116.1, on the reverse strand, counting down.
CTGCGAGGGAGACGACGGCGAAGCGGCGAGCGAGGAGGTTTTGCAAGGGCACGAGGGATCCAGGTCGGGACAGCGTGCGCGCGAGAGGGGCGTGCGCGCGAGAGGGTCGCGGCGCCCTGAAGACGATACCCGATGCCGACCCCCGCCGTCCCGCTCGGCCGACAAGCAGAGCCGTAGCTCCAGCTGCCGGCGCCCTACCCCCTTCCACCGAGTGAGGGGGTCACTCCGCGGCGGCGTCGTACGACGCGAGCAGGCGCTTGATCAGCGCCTGCGACTCGTCGGCCAGCTCGCAGAAGAGGATGCCCATGCCCGCGTGCTCGACGCGAACGACCTCGCCGACCCCTTCGATGGTCTCGATGTCGTCCATGATCAACGTGAAGCGGAGGTTGACCTTGGTCCCCACCGGCAAGGGGCTCTTCGACTTGATGAAGACCCCCGTCTTGCTGATGTTCGTGACGTACTCGTGGATGAACGCGTCGAACGACTCGAACTCCTTGTTGATCGTCAGACGCTCGGCGCGTCGCGAGCGGTCTTCGTCCTGGGAGGGTTCCTGCGAGGAGGGCATCGTCATGGCTCCCCGTCGGTGACATGCGGCCGAACCAGCGGCCAAGAAAGTCGCTATCATTCGAGGCCGCGGCGCCTCGGATGCGCCTCGGATGCGCCTCGGATGCGCTCGGATGCGCCTCGGATAATGGTGACCATCGACGGTTCGGAGGGCGAGGGCGGCGGGCAGATGCTGCGCACGTCCCTCGCGTTGTCGCTGCTCACGCGAGAGCCGCTGCGCATGATCCACATCCGCGCGCGACGCCCGAAGCCCGGGCTCATGCGCCAGCACGTGACCGCGGTCGAGGCGGCGGCGGCCGTCTCGAACGCGGTGGTCCGCGGCGCCGAGCGCGGCTCGACGGAGATCTTCTTCGAGCCCGGAAAACCCCGCGGCGGCGTTCACACCTTCTCGATCGGCACCGCCGGCAGCACGACGCTCGTCCTGCAGACCGTGCTCCCCGCGTTGATCTCCGCGACGGAGCCTTCGTCGCTGGTGCTCGAAGGCGGCACGCACAACTATCACGCGCCCCCCTTCGATCACCTCGCACGCGCGCTCCTCCCGCTCCTGCGCCGCATGGGGGCGAAGGTCGACGTGGTGCTCGATCGGCGCGGTTTCCAGCCTGCGGGAGGGGGCCGATTCCGCGTCACGATCGAGCCGATCGTCCGGCTCGGGCGGCTCGATCTGCTCGAGCGCGGCCCGATCCGTGCGCGTCGCGCGCGCGCGCTCGTGGCGTCCCTCCCGACATCGATCGCCGATCGCGAGCTCGCCGTCCTCGAGCGGCGCCTCGGGTGGGACCGGGCGTGTCTACGCGCCGAGACGGTCACGAACGCGATCGGGCCAGGCAACGTCGTGATCGTCGAGGTCGAGAGCGAGCACGTGACCGAGGTCTTCACCGGCTTCGGCCAGCGCGGAGTGGCTGCCGAGCGCGTCGCCGAGACGGTCGCGCAGGAGACGCTCGAGTACCTCGCCGCGGAAGTCCCGGTGGGTACGCACCTCGCCGATCAGCTGCTCCTCCCGATGGCGCTCGCGGGCGGCGGCTCCCTCCGCACCACGACCCCCACGTTGCACACGCGCACCCAAGCGGAGGTGATTCGCAAGTTCCTCGGCATCGCCACGCGCTTCGACGAGCTCGACGCGGATCGCTGGCACATCGAGGTCGGCTGAGGCCGAGCCCGAGCCCTCACGCCGTACGTCGGCGGCGTCCGAGGAGGCCGAGGGCGGCGACGAGCGCGAAGAGGTCCGCGGCAGCGCTGCCGCCGCGGCCCATCGTGCACCCGCTGTCGTCCTCGGTCGGCGCGCCGCTGATGCAGGTCTTCGACGTGGCGTCGCACGCGTTCCCGGCGGCGCAGTCGTCGGTGGTGCCGCAGCTCGTCGAGCACTTCCCGTCGGGACCGCAGCGATACGGGGCGCACGACTGGGGCTCGCCGGTCTTGGGGATGGAAGCGCTGCGGTCGTCCGAGCACTTCGCTCCCTGCACGCATTTGCCGCCGTCGCAGGAGAACCCCTCGGCGCAGTCGGCGTCGGCCGCGCAGGCGGCGAGGCATCTATCGGCGCGACAGCTGTACGGGACGCACGCGCTCGGTGCGGGTGCCTTGCACGCTCCGCTCGAGTCGCACAGCGACGCTGCGAGGAGAGACGAGCCGCTGCACGAGGCCGGCGCGCACTCCTTCGAGACGTTCGCGAGCTCGGTGCACTTGGTGCGGTCGGCGGCGCCGTTGCACGCTGCGGCCTTGCAGAACGCGCCCGCGCCGTCGTCGCACTTCGGTCGCGGGCCGTGCGGTGCACCGGCGATGGGCGAGCACACGCCCTTCGAGCCTGCGACGTCGCACGCTTCGCACTG
>JBKJQC010000075.1:0-18411 GCA_046593995.1 Polyangiales bacterium | reverse complement strand
CCGCAGATCGCCGTGAGGCCCGCGAGCTGCGGACACGTGGCTGCGGTGGTGCAGGGCAAGAGGCAGACGGGGACGACTCCGGCGGAGACCCGCACGCAGAGGAAGCCCGACGGGCAGACGGCATCCGTCCCGACGTTCTCGGTCGCGCTCGCGAGCGTGCAGCGCACGACGCAGAACCCGGAAGACGCACAGATCGCGCCCTCGCCGCACGACGTCGACACCTGCGGGTTGCAGCTCTGACCCGCCACCCCGCCGGTGGGGGGCGTCGTGGGCGAGTCGTCGTCGCTGCTCGACGCGCCCCCGCCGAACGCCGGCGTGGTGCCGCCGCCGCGATCGGTGCCGCCTCCGAGGGCGCGATCGGTGCCGCCGCCCGCGAAGCGATCCCTGCCGGGGCTCGCGTTCGGCATCGTGCCCGCCGTGCCCACACCGTCGCCGCACCCGAGGTACATGCTCGAGGCGGCGAATACGGTGAGCGCCACACCGAGCGCGTGCGCGCCGGCACGCGGTCGTCCCGTCGGGAGCGAGGTGGATCTACGCATGCGCATCTAGGCCAGCTTGTCAGAAGTGGTAGATGGCGGCCACGTTGGTGTGGAAGATGTTCCACGGCTGATGCCCGGTGTACGTCGTGATCAGCGTCGACGACGACGTGGTCTTGGTGACCGCGGTGGGCGCGCCGGACTCCGTGGTGCGGCTCTGGATGTCGGGAATGGCGATCCCCACCGTCGCATCGAGCGTGAGCTGCGGGATGCCGATGAAGCCGAACTGCACGAGCGCGCCGGCCGCGGCGCCGAGCGTGAATCGCATGCCGCTGTTCTTGATGTCGGCCTGCGTCGTCGGCGTGAGCGACTTGATCGTCTCCCCCGCGAACCCGAACAGCGCCTGCGGTTCGAAGAAGAACGAGTAGTGCGATGACGACGCGATGACGATCGGGACGCCGGCCTTTAGTGAGACGCCGAGGGTGCTCGGATTGTCGGTGCTGGCCGCGCCGACCTTCGTCGAGCCGCTGAGGACGCCGAGCCCGAACCCGACGTCGATGCCGAAGCGCTCGCTGAAGAAGTAGCGCACACCGATCATCTGCGTCGGCACCGACCGCGTCGCGTTCGCGCCGGCCTGCCCCGCCTGCCCGATCGGAACGTCGTACTGCCCCATGTACCCGATGCCGATCCGCCCGACGATCTTCGAGAAGTCCGTCCCGCCGTCGGTCGTCGTGGTCGTCGTCGTCGTGACGGGAGCCGGTGCGGGCGCCGGTGCGGCCGCTACGGGCGCGGCAGGCGCGGGCGGATACCCCGCCGGAGCCGGAGCCGGCGTCGTCGCGGGATCGGTCCCCCCCTGTGCAGACGCGATCGAAGAGACGAGCGCGACCGAGAGCAGCGGAGCGGCGAAGCGAAGCGCACGAAGCATCGGGACCTCCAGAGCGAGCCCGCGCGAACGGCGCGTCATGCTCACGTCCGGCATCGTGCGCAGCGCTCGACGAGCGACCCAACTTTTCGGGAGGTCGACGGAGAGGTCGAAGACTTGTTGGCCGCAGACGCGGCGCTGATCTGTGTGTCGAGACGAGGTGGCGGGCATCTGACCGGATGGATCTCCGCAGTCGCGAGGAGCGCATCATTGGACGCCGGGCCAGCACCGGACGCGGACGGCGCCGTGATAGACAGGCCGGGTGCTCCCGACGCTGGACGAGGTAACCGCAGCGTTGCCGTTCCTTGCCCGGCGGTTCGGGTTGCCGGAGGCGACGGAGGCGACGACGCGCGCGATCCATGCCGCGATCGAAGAGGCGCGCGACCTGGCCACGAACGAAGCCGACGAACCCGCGGCGATGTTCTACGCGTTGGCGCGACGACCGAGCGGCCTACGCGAATGGTGGCCAGCGATCTGCCGCGTTCTGCCGATCTCGATGCTCACCCGATCGGACCGGACGCTCCGACACGACGAGGACGAGATACACCGGCTGCGGCTCGGCGTGGTCATTGGAACGACGACGCTCGACGACGTGCGAACGTGGTTCGCCGCGCGAACCTAACGGCGCGCTGCGATCTCCGCGTCGACGTCGCCCGCGTACAGACGACCAAGCTCCACGTCGCGCTCGATCTGCGCGAGCTGCTCCGCGGACGCGCCGAGCACCCAGGCGACGATCGGATTCGCGCGCTCCTCGGCGGTCGTCTCCCATGGGTCGACCACGGGGGCGGCACTCGTTCGCGGCGGGGTCACCTGGGAAGCATGGGGCCGAACCGCCGGGGCACGCAAGCTCGGCCGGGCCGAGCAGTCGAGGCCGGCTTGCAGAGAACCCGAGGTGCGCGTCGGTGCTGCAATGCGCGAAAGGGGTTCGGCGACGTGCTTCCCCCCTTTGCCCGCTTCCATCCTGCGCTACTTTCAGGGTGCCAGGTGCGGGGTTCGAATACGAATCCAACGCGCGCACATCGGAAAACAAGGGTGATCGGCGTGACGCTCCATCGTCGCACGTCACGCCGGCTCACGTGGAGTCGCGCACTTGCGACCCCGTTGGACCGGCGAGGACCACGCCTCGGACCGTCCTCCTCTCGTCACTGACCGAGGCGATGCACGCCGCGGTGGATGCCGGCGACCACGAAGGCGCGAGGGTAGCTCACGCGGCGCTCGGGCGCCTCCTCGTGTCGGAGGCGACGGTGCCCGCTGGGGTCGTGCCGATCGGCAAGGCGCGCCGGTCGTGAGCGCGGGTACGCTAGGTGCCGTCATGGAAAAGGAGACCGCGCCAGGCTTTCAGGCCCGCCTGCAGAAGCTGATCGAGTTCTGGACGCTGTACCGCGCCGTTCCCGACGAGGGTTTCGCGGAGTCGTTTGCGCGGTTCCTCGGGATGAGGCTCGACGATCTGCGGTCTCTTCGTGAAACCGATGTGACAGCAGAACTCCGCGCGAAGCTGCGCGTTGCCGTGGGCGACGAATGGGATCGATGGCTTGCCGAGGGCGAGGGCGAGGATCCTGGAACGATCGAGAACCGCACGACGGCGCAGCACACGCGCGACCTGCACGCCGAGCTCGCGCGTGAAGAGCGGCAAGAGACTGTCGGACAGCGGGTTCGCCAAGCGATGGAGGACGCGAAGATCAATCAAGCGGAGCTCGCGCGGCGCATCGGAAAGACGCCGGGCTACGTCAGCACGTTGCTGAACAGCGACCAGGTCCCCCGCGCCGACGTGATGGTGACGATCGCGAACGCGCTGGACGTCGATGTCGCTCGCCTCCTGACCGCCCGTCCGAGCCCGGAGATTGACGACGCTGCCGAGCGGATGGTGAGGCGGGAGCGTTACGAAGAGTTGCGAGTGACGGAGGCGCGCGAGCGCTCCGAGCGTGCGCACCGCGCCGTCATGGGTACGGCGCTGTTCCGGAAGCAGTCGACGAAGCTGCGCCAGATTTTCGAGTCCGTTCGCCTCCCGCGTGGAGACATCGAGACGTGGACCCGCGTGCTGCTACGGCTCATCGATGACGAACGGGACGGCGTCCCGCGTCAGATCGCGAGCGAACCCAGCAAAGACGACCTGGCTCCTGCGCCCCGTCGCGGGCCACGCCCCGGCCAACGCTCGGACGAATCGATCCTCGACGACGATCCGACGCTGGAAAAGTAGCCTTGTTCGATAAATCGAACACGCATGGGTTGCTTGTTCTGAAAACGGAACCATCATGCTGGACCATGAAGTCACCTCGCGACATCGCGACGGCAACGGCTCGGATCCGGACTGACTTGATCGAGCGCGCGCACCGTGAGGCGGGCGTTCGCAAGGCATCCGGCGACCGAGACGCCAGCGTCACGAGCATCCTCTCCGAGTGGGCCGACATCGGCTCGAAGAAGGCGCCGAAGAGCGCCGCCTAGACCTCGTCACGACCAACATCGCCGCGACCGCGGCCCCTGCACTGGAGCATCACCGTGGGCAAATCACCCCGCGATCGGGAGACGTGCGTCTCCGATCCTGACCTGCCGATCCCGTTCAACATCACCGTCAGCGTCTCGCCCGCCGACGCCGCGCGAATCCTCGCGATGCTCGGCACCATGAAGGCGCCGGACGATCCTCTCATCCGCGAGCACGACGTCGCCTCGCTCGCCTCCATCGGCGTGACCGCGCGCACGATGGCCGACGCAGGCCGCGCCGGCTGCGAAGGGTTCGTCCGCACCCCGAAGGACGGGTGGACCGCGCCGGCCTCCGCGGTCCGAGCTCGCCTCGCCGCGATGCGTGGAGAGCGGAGCCGCAAGCGCGCGCCGAAGATCGCGCTCGTCCCCTGCCCCGTCGACCCCGAGCGCGAAGCAGACCGCGCGTTGCTCGCTCAGGCCGGCCGGCCGCGGAGGAGCGCGTGACCACCACCGACACGAAGGAGACACGGACATGAGCAGCACCGACAACGTCACGATGTACATCGGCGGGGAAGCGATCGTCATGAACCGCGCGCAGGCGAAGGCGTTCGTCGCGCAGCTGACCCACGTCTGGAAGCCGGGCGACCACTACACGTTCCGCGATGCCGAGGACGTCACGATCTACGGCGTGGTCCTCGCGCGCGAGAAGGTGCTGACTCGGTCCGAACTGCGGACCATGCCGCCGCTGCCGAACGGCTACCACTACGTCCGCGCCTACTCGACCTACGAACCCGAGGGCGAGATCGTAGAGGTGCCCGAGGACGAGATGCTCTCGATCCCCGCCGAGGAGTTCGAGGCCGCGCGCGCCAAGGGGTGGGCCTCGTGAACCTCACCGACCACATGACCCTCGTGCGCGCAACGGCCGCGAAGGTCGACGCGCCGCTGCGCGCGAACACCGACGAGAAGAGGGCGCACGAGATCGCCGTCGGCCTGCACCACGCCGGGCTCGCCCTTGGCATGCTCGACCCCATCGAGAGCGGCGCCGACCTCGAAGTGATCGTGCGATTCGTCCGGCTCGCCGCGGCCCTGCAGACGAAGCTCCTCGCACGTCGCGCGCCCGTGGAGCCGTGGATGGTGAAGAATCCGCTCCGGCTCGTCGGAGGTGCGCGGTGAGGCGCGGCAACCTCCACCCCATCGCGCCGCCGGAGACGACCGACGCTGAAGGGCGCTGTCACGCGCGCGCAGAACCGCGGGGGTCAGTAATGCAACCCGATCGGCTCGACCGAATCGATCTCCGCGCCCCCCACCGCGCGTTCCGCGACATTGTCACCACCGACGGTGACGCGGCTCCGCGGTACTGCTTCGACGCGGCCGAGCGGTTCATCGGGGAACACTTCGCCGGCGAGCTCGAACTGCCGTTCATCATGATCACGGAAGTCTCGCCACGCAGTTGGGGCGATGCGATTCCCGTCGACGTTCACGGAGTGCGCTCTCGGATTCGGATCGCACCGCGTGCCGTCCGGGAAGGGCAGCGGTTCGCCGAGGACGTCGTCCTTCACGAGCTGATCCACGTCTGGCAATACGAAGTCGTTCACGATCGAGAGCCTGGGTACCGCGGCCACGGGCCGGGCTTCGCGACGAAGTGCAACGAGATCGGCGAGAAGCTCGGGCTCCCGCCGGTGTACGCCCGCCCGCGCGGGAAGAACGCGGGGAAACCAGACTGCAAACACTGGCCGCACAACGTGCGCCCGGCGGGGTACTACGGCGACGACACCGCCGAGGACAAGGCCAAGCCGGACAAGCCGAAGAAGGTCACGATCAACGTCGAGGCGTGCCTCGATGCGATCCGCATCGCGATCGAGAACGTCACGGCGCCGATCAATGACAGCGTCCTCGATGCCGACGTGCTCGTGCGCCTAGAGAACGCCCTCGACTACCTCGTTCCGCTCACGTCGCACCTCAAGAACCCGTCAATCGCGGCGATCGATCCGGAGGCCAAGGCGCGGTGTCGCCATCGTTGGCTCGAACTCGACGACGACGAAGAAGAGGAAGAAGAAGAGACTGGCGACGCCCTTGTCGCCGCCGGTGGTGACGCGTTCGGCGCGGGCGAGGCGTGATGGCGCCGATCTACCCCTCGCGCATCCGCGACAGTCGCCCGCGGAGCGTCTGCCGCATGGCGTTCCGCGCCGGATGGCCGCGCACGACGATCGAGTGTCTCGTCGCAACGCTACAAGAGCACGGCGGCGAGATCGTAGCCGTGGACGAACACCGTGCGTCGGTCGCGATCGACGAAGGAGACGAGGTGGTGATCTACTACGTAGTCAACACGACGCGCGCACTCCTGTGCGAGTTCGCGTCGCCGGCTGAGTCGTGACCGCCCTCCTCCCCTTCGATCCGAAGACCTACCTCGACCCGTTCATCCGGCGTCTCCGCTACACCGACGTCGTCCGCGAGTGCGCACGAGCTAGCTGGTCCGCCGTTTTCGGCCGCGCGTGGACCGAAGCGGACGCTGAACACGTTCGGGGCAACACCGTGGCCGCCGACGCCATGCGCATCGAGCGTGCTGCGTACCACCGGCTCGCCGATGCGGTCCGCGACCTACGTGAGCTCGACGTGAGGACGCCCGCGATCGCCAGGATGCTGCGCGAGCTCAAGCTGCCCAAAGTCGACGCGCCGGACAAGCCCTGGGCCTCGCCGCTCGACCCGTTCCTGCTCGACTGGGATCGAGGCCGGCTCCTCCGCGACGCCGCGGGCGCCTGGCGACACGCCACCACGCGCGAGCTCGCGTGGCTGGCGCTCGCCTCGGACGTCTGGCCGATCGACGAGGCGCTCGACGTGAATGGGATCGTCACGCGCACCGAATCCGCGATCCGCGGGCGCAGGCGCGCGCTCGGCACCGGCCGCGGATGGGGAGCAGAGGAGACGAGAGGACGCGGACCGACGCGTCACACAAACCGAACTGAGAGGTAATCGCTAGTTCGGTTGCGAACGATACGCGGGCGGCGACAATGACTGGAGCCATGCAACCACGCTCCGCACGTCACCAGCACTCGCCGCAGATTCGCATTCCGCGCGACGTCTACGACGCTGCCGAGCGTCGCGCCGTCGAGCTCACGATCGAGACCGGCGAGCCCGTCGGAACGCTCGCAGTGTTGCGTTCCGGCGCGCGCGTCGGCGTCTCGCGCGTGACCGCTGCGGACCTGCCCTGACGCGACAACGCCCCGGAGGTGGCTCCCCGAGGCGCGTCTAGACACTGACCTGGATCGAGCAGATCAATGCATAACGACAACATAGATCCTGACGACGGCGGGCGCAAACCCGACCCGCTCGCGTGGACAACGATCGCGCCCGGCGTGATCCGTCACACGACGATTCCGGCCGTGTGGGCCGCGGGCGCGCGTGTCAGCGTCTACCGCAACGGCCGATGGGTTCACGCCGATGTCCCGTCGCGCAACTTGAGCGAGGCCACGGCAGCCGCGTTCGCGCTCCTCCACGGAACGCGCCGTGACCCGCTGCCGCAGCCGACGCTACCCGTGCGCCCGTCGCCGCTGAAGGCGAGGCCGCTCGATCTAGACGAGGTGTCGCGGCTCACCCTGCACGTCGCGCACGCCACGGGAGACCGTCGCCGCGTGCTCGCCCAGGAGGCGCTGTGTCGCCTGCACGCATTCGAGGGCGACGACGTCGAGCACATGCGCGCCGAGCTCGTGCGAATTGCGGGGACGACGTGATCGGCGTGACCTACTGGACCCGCGTCACGATGCCCGTCGGGCGCACGTACCACGTGTGCGATGACGACGTGTGGACGACTCTCTCTCGTCCACGACGGGCGGCGAGCAAGTCTGCGCTCCCCGGTATCGCGCTCGTGACGTTCCGCGGCGGACGTCGCGGGCTCGACCATGTGATCGCGGTGCACGGCATCGGGATCGACATCGACGGCGGGGCCTCGCTCTCCGAGGTGCTCGACGCGTGGCGCGGCGCATACGGCTACGTGCACTCGACCCCGAGCTCGACGGCTGCCGATCCGCGCTGGCGGATCGTTCTCGTCCTCGCGGCGCCGATGACCAACGGTGAGAACGCGCGCCACGTCATCCGATGGGCGCAGCGGCGCACGCCTGGCAAGGTCGACATGGGAACGTGCGACCCGTCGCGCCTGTGGTTCCTGCCGTGGACCGGCGCGGCGCACTGGCAGCACGCCGGGCTCGTCGGGCGTCCGATCGACGGCGTCGCGGTCGCGGTGGAAGAGCGTGCTCGTGAAGAGCGCGAACGAGCCGAGCGCCAGTCGCGGCGGTTCGCTCCGCTGCCGGTGACCGATGGCACCTACTCGGAGCGCGCGCTCTCGAAGGCGTGCGGCGCGGTTGCGAGCGCCACCGAAGGCGAGCGTCACGACCTGCTCACCCGTGAGGCATGGAACGTCGGACAACTCGTCGGCGCGGGTCTGCTCGCTCGGTCGACGGCGATCGATTCGCTCCGCAGAGCCGCACTCCGCGTGTTCCCAGAGAACAGACACCGCGAGGTCGCGAGAACCATCGAGGGGCAGATCGACCTCGGCGCGCAGACACCGCGTCAGATCAGGAGGTCGCCGTGGGGTTGATCAGGGTCACCGACCCGTGCACGGACATGGCGAACGCGCACTACTTCGTCGAGCACTTCGGCGAGTACGTCCGCTACGTCACGACGTGGAAGAAGATGCTCGCTTGGACCGGCCGCGCTTGGCGGATGGACGAGGCCGCCGTGATGCGGTTCGCGATGCGCGCCGCCGAGATGCGCCTGGGCGCGGCGCTCGAAATGTACACCGACGCCGTGAAGGCGCTCGCTTCCGTCGAAGCTGCCGAGGGTGACACGACCGAGGCGAAGAAGGCCGTCGCCAGGGCGCACGCCTACGTGTCGTGGGCTCGCAAGTCACAGCACGCGCCGCGGATCCTCGCGATGCTCTCGCTGGCGAAGAACGCGGAAGCCATCGCGATCGAGCACACCGATCTCGACGCCGACCCGTACGCGCTGAACGTAGCCAACGGCACGCTCGACATGAGCACCGGAAGGCTGCGCCCGTACGACCCTCGGGATCTGATCACGAAGCTCGCGCCCGTCGAGTACGACCCCGAGGCCACGGCTCCGACGTGGGAGGCGTTCGTCACGTGGGCGATGCAGGGCGACGACGCGCTCGTCGGGTACCTGCGCAGGGTGACCGGCTACGGCGCGATCGGTGTCATCCGTGAGCACGTCCTCGGGTTCATGTTTGGGGGCGGGAAGAACGGGAAGAGCACGTTCCTCGGTCGCATACAGCACGTGCTCGGGGACTACGCCCAGGTCGCCCCGCGTGGCCTGCTCTTCACCACGCGCACGCCGCAGCATCCGACCGAGCTCGCAACGCTCTACGGCGCGCGGTTCGTGACCTGCTCGGAGATCGAGGAAGGCCGCGCCTTCGACGAAGCCAAGGTCAAGGATCTCACCGGCGGCGATCTGATCAGCGCGCGGCGCATGGGCGAGGATTTCTGGAAGTTCGCGCCGTCCCACACGCTCTTTTTGGCGGGCAATCACAAGCCGAACGTGCGCGGCACCGACGATGGAATCTGGCGCCGCATCCGCGTGATCCCATGGCTCGCGTCCGTCACGCCCGAGACGATGGACCCGGGCCTCCCCGCGAAGCTCGACGCGGAGGCCGCCGGCATTCTCGCCTGGATCGTCCGCGGCGCTCTCGAGTGGCAGCGCGTCGGGCTCGGAGATCCTCCCGAGGTCACGGCCGCGACGCAGACCTATCGCGACGAGTCCGATCCGCTGGCCGAGTTCTTCGCTCTGCGGTGCGTGTTCGAGAGCGACGGCAAGGTGCCACGCAAGATGCTGCGGACCGCGTACGACGAGTACTGCGCCGAGAACGGAATCCGCAACGGAGTGGACGCTCGCGCGTTCGCTGCTCGCCTCCGAGAGCATGGCGTCACTGACGGTGACGTGTGGAGCGCCGGTAAGACCGTCAACGGGTGGCGAGGCGTGCGCCTCCGAGACCTCGACCGTGAGTCCTCGGTAGACCTCGGTAACGATCGCGTGGTCGTGCTCCGAAAAGGGGCAGCATGAAAGCCCGAACCTCGGCACCTCGGCACTCCTCGGTATCACTGCACCTCGGGGCCTACGAGAGGGAGTCAGTTAGGGAACCGATATGCACTGGTACCGAGGAAGTACCGAGGACTACCGAGGCGAGCGCGCGGCGCTCCCATGACGCCGACCACGATCGCGACTGTTCGTGTTCCGCCGAGTCGTGCCCGCTGCGCCGCGCATGCTGCGACCCCAGCGCTCAGACGGTGCGACGCCCGCTCGCGGACGGCGACGCGGCACACGCGAAGCCTGAGGGGCGCAGGGCATACGCCGGGCTTCAATACCTGAAGGGGTCGACCCTCCACTACACCCGTCCAGTGCGCAGGTTGCCGCTGAACTCACACATTCGGCAACGAATCGGGGCTCGACGTGAGTAAAACCGGAAAAATTACGGCGGAAATCCTGCGAAATGCGCAGGAACGTCGAGCACGCGGACAGAGCGTGCGCGCTATCGCCCGTGCCATTGCCGCCGGCGGCGTCAACGTCTCGCACCAGGCGCTATCCCAAGCGCTCTCGAAGGCTCCCGCTCGCCCGCGTACCGCCGCTGCCAAGCCGCTCGCCCCGCACGACGCGCTCGACGTCCTCGACCGCTCGCTGCGCGAGCTCCGGCGCATCAAGCGGGGAGCATCGGCCGCGATCGCCCTCCGCGCGATCGATAGCATCCGCAAGGTCGTGGACACCCGCTCGCGGGTCGAGGGAGTGATCGGCGACGAGCACGCGTCGGACCTGATCATCACGAACGTCGTCGAGCTCGCCGGCCTCGCCCTCGACGACGAGGACGCCGACGTGAGGCTTTTCTCGGACGAGCCGGCCGCGTGGATCGCCAAGCACTCCTCCACGCTCACCAGCGCCGCGAGCTGTCTCGAGACGCTGGGCCTCGACGCCACGGGCCTACGCGCTGCACTCGCAACGAAAGGACACGTGACCAATGACTGACGTCGACGACCGCGCATCCATCGCCACGACTCTCCGACGGTTCGCCGCGCGCCTGATGGTGGTCGCTGACAGCGTGCCTGCCATGGGCGAGGACGAGCTTGCCACCGCTCGTCGTGGTGCCGCGACGCTCGCCCTCGCGACCGTGCTGGCGAAGGCCAGGAAGCGTGCGAGGGCGAGGCGATGAACGCACGCATGGGCCACGTCACGAACTTTGAGGGCACCCCCTCCCTTAGCGGCACCCGCCGTCATTTTGCGGGTGCCTCCGAAGACTCGGTTGATTCAACCCGCGTCAACCCGGGCCGGTCTTCAACGAATCGTCAACTTTCTGCCGTGCCACGGCAAATAGGAGCAGAGGTCAGCATGGAAAGCGTAGAGACGGTCGAGATCCTGGCCCGGTGGCCGCGCGGGGCTGGCGAGGTCGTTGTCTCGATTGCACGCGACAGTCATGGGTCGCGGGTGAGCCTCACGCTCTACCGGGAAAACCAACGTCCAATCGGTTACGACGTTCGCGCAGGCGAGATCCCCGAGCTCGTCGCTGCGCTGAACCGCGCACACGTCACGCTCACAGGCTACGCGCCGGGCGCCGACAACGGTCGCCCGCGTCGCCCCGCGCGCACTCGAGGGGCGCCGTGACCGCGGAGACGCCGCAAGCGAACTCCATCGCGTTCTTCTCGGACGCGCTCGTGAAAGCGATCGCGCGCGCCGACGCCCGAGAGGCCGATCGCCTCGTCCCGATCTTGCGCGAACTCGCACTACACTCATCTGACGCCACGGTTCACATCCGAATCGCGGATCTCACTGTGCGCGCGACCTCGATCGCGCGCGCCTGACACGAAGGGAACCGAGACCATGAAGACCCCGAACCAAGCACTCGCCACCAAAAACGCCATCGCCGCCCGGGAGGATTACTCCGGGGCAGAGCTCAAGTTCGGCGCAGATCCGTCGAACCCGCAGCTGCGCAAGGCGTTCTTCGATTCCCGCGATCGTCTCGCGGAGGCCGAAGCCATCGAGCGCGCAACCGTGCAGGCGATCGCCGCTGCTGAGAAGGCGGAAGCGGACGCCGCTCGGAAGGCGAAGAACGCGCGGCTCGACGTACTGTGTCGCACGCTCACCGCCGAAGGATTCAAGCAAGCCGCGGCGCCGCTGCTTGCGAAGTTCATCAAGCTCCACGAGCAGGCGACGGTGATCCAAGCGGAGGCAGAGCGTCTGTGCGAGGCGCACAAGGCCGACGCGCGCGAGGCCTCGCAGCTGTTTAATGAGCTCGGACTCGACCCCGCCGCGCGACACATCGCTGCGCCCTATGGCTCGGTGATGGCGCGCGACTCCGCGGACCTCGCGCAGGCGAGCCGCGAAGCGATCTGGAAGCGGTACCCCACGCCTCACCCGCTGCTCATCTCGCGATGGTTCGCCGTCGGGGCGCTGTGAGCGCCGCCAGAGACATCTTTGCTCCGGTGCTCAACGCGTCGATCGTTCACGTCGGGTCGAGCCCGACGCTAAGCGATCGAGACGCCACCGCTGCCGCTGCGCGCGATCTCGTGCGCGAGTGCATCGACGAGATTCGAACCGCCGCGCGCCGCGGGTGCAACGTCGTCGTGGTCGCGACGCCCACGGCCGGCAGCAAGCTCGCGGACGCGATGCTGTTCGCACTCGAGGACGCTGGAACGCCGCGCGTGACCGTCGGATCGACCATCGTCGCAGGCGGTCCGTACTTCGACGCGAACGCCGTGATCGCGCGCGCTGCTCGCGAGACGACGACACTCTGCCCGCCACCCGGATACGCAGGCGTTTTCGTGCTTACTCATGATCGTGTCGTGTTGTGTTACGTACCCGCCGAATAGAGGAACAACCCAATGGATACCAACGCCTCGACTCTCACCGCTGCCGACCTCCGCAACATGATGATCAAGCATCGCGCACGCGTTCAAGCGCTCGACGCGCCGATGATGGTCAAGAGTCATTCCGTCGACGCGGCTCGACATGCCGCACCGGCTCGCCCGACCGCACCGACGCCGACCGTGAAGGCCGCGCCGCGTGGCCTCACTCCCGAGCAGACTGCGCACTACGGCGCCATCGGCGAGCTCGTGTCGCGGAAGGGCGGATGGGGAGCGCTCACGAACCCCGAGCGCGAGCAACTCTTCCTCCGCTCTGCGCCAGTCGCGAGGCGGATGCGGCAAGAGTGGCTCGATCGCGACCGCCGGTGACGACTCCCCCGGGCCGCGTGACGATCGTCGTCGACCTCTCCACGAAGGGAGGCCGCGACCTCGCCGCGCGGCTCGGGATGACACGCGGCTCGAAGGCGTTCGACGTCGCGTCCGCGCTCGTCATCGCGCGCGGCTACTCGACGAAGGTCGTCGTCCGCGCGGGCGACGTTGTCACGATCGACGGCGGCAAGGTGCGCGTCGAGTGCAGCAAGCAGAACAGCGCGGTCTAGGGCCGCAAGGATTCACATGAGCATCCCTACGCCTCGTCAGGATCCAGCCGTATGGCAGGTCGGCATCGGCACGATCGCAGTCAAGGAATCAGTCCTGCGCGTGCAACTCACGTCACTGGAGACGCCCGCGAACTACGACAGGCCGAAAGCCAACGGCCGCAACGGAGCGACGATCAAATTCCAAGGGCTCGACCTTGCGACGTTCACGATCCGTCTCGTCGCATCGAGCGCCGAGGGACTGAACGTGCTGCGCGGGATCGTCCGCTACATCCGCGAGGCGACCGTCGGCCCCGCCACCGCCACCGATCTGAGCGGCATCAACGTCGTTCACCCGCTGCTCGCCGATGCGAACGTCACGTCGATGGTCGTCGAGAACATCAAGCTCGAATTCACGCCGGATCAATACGTGGCCGAGCTCTCGTGCGTCCAGTGGGCGGCCGCGCCGAAGTCGATCAAGAGCGTCAGCAAGAAGATCGACCGATCCGAAATCCCCGAATCCGGCGACGTGCTCAATACGAGCAAGAAGCCGCAACGCGCGCCGCCCCCGAAACCTTGGGAGCAGCCGATCTACGGTCCGCCGACGGCGCCGACAACGACGAGGACGTGAGGGCCAAGCGAGCCGCGGGGGGCGCCAAGGGTGGGAGGCCGAAGAAACCTTCTACGGAACACGGAGGAGGTTCCGGCGTTGCCCCGAGCAAGTCCGCTCCCGACGCGAAGCCCGCGCGTGTCTCGGACGCCGACCGCCTCACCGCCCGCATCAAGCGGGACCGCCCGGACATCGCGGAGCGCATGACCCGTAAATGCTGGGCGATCTGACAATCGACGAGCGGATGTCGATTCTGGGTTGCGTGCATCCCACGTGACCCGTAGATTCCCTGTCAGTCATGGAATACAACGAGACCTTGGCGACGAAGACCGGCAAGTCGACGCAGGTCGCGATCCGCATCGAGGACGAGATGTTCGCTCGGCTCGACGCGCTCGTGACCAAACTCTCCCCTCCCGGGATGGCGCTCCCTCGCTCTGAGGTGATCCGCGCTGCTCTCGCGAAGGGGCTCGAAACGCTCGAAGGGGTGCGTCCGTCGGAGGCCGCTGTGCCGACCGTCGCGCCCTACACCATCACCCTGCGCCCGCGTCAGATCGCAGAAGCGGAGGTGATCCATGCTCGTCACCTCGTCGCCATACGCGACGAGAAGCCATTCGACGCATGGTTCGCCGACGACTTCACGTTCGACTTCGGCAATTGGATTGCCGACGGCGCGGACAGAGCCGTGCACGTGTCGCGCGCGGACAAGCGCCCCGCCGACGAGGTGCACCAGTGGGCGCACAAGCTATGGACGGCGCGCCGCGCCGACCCGGATCCCGATCTGGATGGGCAGGACGACGGTCTCGGCTCCGAACCGCAGATGCCAGCGCCGAAGCCCACGAAGAAGAAGCCGACCACGAAGAAGTGACAGCGCGGCACGACGTCGCGCTGTGAACGAAACGGCCCCCGCGCTGCTGAAACAGCCGAGGGCCAGGCCCGAATCTGTAGAGGAGATCCGAACATGAAGACCGTAGCCAAGAAGACCGCGCGCGCCACCAAGAAGCCGACCGCGCCCTCCCTCGACACCCCGATCTCGTACACGCCCGCCGAGCTTGCCCCGTACGCCAAGGTCCGCACGCTCGCGGACATCGGCATCACCTCGAACCGCGCCATGGGCCTCTACGTGCTCGCCGCCGGCGGCGACGATGAGCCGTCCGCGTTCGTGCTCGAGAAGGCCGTCCTCGAGGGGCACGCGCGGGTGCTCCATGAGTCGTTCGCGCTGCTCGTCGTGATCGCCCTGGACACGACCGTGACCGACGAGTGCGGGGACGGGAACGTCTACGCGATTGGATGGGTCGCGGGCGAGGGCAAGCTCCTCGTCCCCACGGTCCGCATGATCGGCTACATGACCAACGCGGGCGCGTTCGTCGACGTCGCCGATTGGGCCGACGGCCGCGCGTGCTCGTTCGGCGTCCAGTCGTTCGGGGTGGCCTCGTGAGCGCGACCGACCGCGACATGCTCGTCCAGGCGCTCCTGGGCGGCGACAGTGCGACCGGCGCCAGCGCCGTCGCGACCACCTACCTGGGCATCGTCTACATCGAGCTCGACGTGGTGCGGGAGGCCCTGCTCGCGCCGGACGCCGACACCAAGACGATCGCCAACTCCGTGTGGTACCTGCAGAACCGAATCGACGCGGCGCGTGAGTTGATCGGTCAGATCGCCGCCGAGCAGAAGGGGGCCGCGTGACCGCCATCGACCTCGACCCCGGCCTCGAAGCCGACCTCACCGCCTACCGAGCCGCACGCGAACGCCGACGGGTGGCAGGCCTCCGGCTCGACGTGGACACGTCGCGCGATGCGGAGGTGGAGCATCGAATCGCCCTGGAGCTCGAAGCCGTCGCGGCGATGGACGTCGCCGCCGCGGTGAGCAGCCGAGTGGAGGGCTGAACGATGGCCCCGAAGCGCCGTCCGCCTGGCAGTGGCACGATCGAGTGGGTCGAGGCGACGTCCGCGACGCCCGCCCACTGGAAAGCGCGCATCCGCTACGCGGACGGCACGCGGCCGTGGGTTCACTTTGCGCCCGAGGTGAGCGAGAACGAGGCGAGCCTGCGCGCCGGCTCCGCGGCGAAGACCGCGAAGGTCGAGGGGTGGGTCTCGACCCCTGCCCCGCTCTCGACCTCGAAGCCTGGCAGCGGCAAGCGCGAGACGGTGCACGAGTGGTACGAGCGGTGGATCGCCTGGCGAAAGACGAAAGGCGTTCGCACGCTCCGCGACGACGTGAGCCGGTACAAATGGCACATCGGGCCGACCATCGGGGCGGTCTACGTCGACGCGCTCACGAGCGACGATCTCGAGAACGTCCGCGACGACCTCGACCGGAAGATCCTCACCGGCTACATCGACCCGCGCGGCAAGCAGAAGAAGATGAAGTGGCGGACGGCCGGCAACGTCTGGACGATCGTCACGAGCATCGCGGGCGACATGAAGAGCGCCAAGGAGCGCTCGCTCCGCTGCCGCACCGTGAACCTGGCCGACGGGATCGAGGCGCCCGAGCGCGGGAAGAAGACCGCAAAGCCGTTCCTCTACCCCTCGGAGTTCCTCGCCCTGGTCTCCGACGAGCGCATCCCGCTCCACTACCGCCGACGCTACGCGCTCGCGACGTACCTCTACGTCCGGCTCGAAGAGCTCGGCGCGCTGGAGTGGCGCGACGTCGACCTCGACCACGGGCTCGTGCACGTCCAGCGCGCCGAGAAGAGCGACGGCACCATGGGACCGCCGAAGAGCGGCAAGGCGCGGCGCGTGGCGATCGAGCCGACGCTCCGGCCGTTGCTGGTCGCGATGTTCCGAGAGGCCGACCACGACGACGACGAGGCGCGCGCGCGGACTCGCGTCGTGCCCATCACGCAGAAGAACTTCTCCGCGGCGAACCTGCGGCACTACATGGAGCGCGCGATCGTCGGCGCGAAGCTCCATCGGCGTGACGAACTCTTCGACGTCGCGGAGACGAGCAAGCTGCTCGGGTTCCACGACCTGCGGGCGACCGGCATCACGTGGCGCGCGGTGCGGGGCGACGCGATGCAGGCGATCAAGGAGCACGCCGGGCACGAGGACGTGTCGACCACCGACGGCTACGTGCGGGTCGGTTCCGCGATGCGCGAAGAGGGGTTCGGCGACGTGTTCCCTCCTCTACCCGCTTCCATCCTCCGCGCGAAAGAGGAGCGCTCCGCTGGTCCAGGCCGCTGGTCCAGAAGTCCGATCGAAGCGCCTAAGTGTCCGAATCCTAAACTGCTTTCTCATGTGCCAGGTGCGGGGTTCGAACCCGCACACCCCTCTCGGGATCGCCGGTTTTAAGCCGGCTGCGTCTGCCGTTCCGCCAACCTGGCTGTCTCGTACGTGAGGGTCTGGAGGGTAGCGCGACGTGCGATAGTCCGCCCCGTGATCGTCGCGGTGGTCCCTGCGCTCGACGAGGCGACGCGCATCGCCGCCGTGATCCACACGATGCCGCGTGCCATCGAGCGCGTGGTCGTGGTCGACGACGGCAGCACCGACGCCACCGGACGCGTCGCGATCGAGACCGGCGATCCGCGCGTCGAGGTCGTACGTCACGAGCAGCGGCGCGGCGTCGGGAGAGCGATCGTCTCGGGCTGTCTGCGCGCGCGATCGATCGGCGCAACAATCGTCGTCGTCCTCGCCGGCGACGGTCAGATGGATCCGCGCGATCTCGATGCGGTGTTGTCGCCGCTCCTCGAGCAGCGCGCGGACTTCGTGAAAGGGAACCGGCTCGCATGGCCCGAGGGCCCCCTCGCCTTTCCGCTGCAGCGCTTGATCGGCGTCGTGGTGTTGGCGGCGCTGACGCGCGCGGCGACCGGCCTCGCGATCGACGACGCGCAGTGCGGCTACGTCGCGTTCGGTCCGCGCGCGCTCGACGCCCTCCCCTGGGAATCCTTGTGGCCGAGCTTCGGCTACCCGAACGATCTGCTGAGCCACATGGCGCGGCTCGGGCTCCGCGTGGAAGAGGTCCCCATCCGCCCGGTGTACGGCGACGAGCAGAGCAAGCTCTCGGTCCGCCATCTCCCGGGGATCGCCTGGGTCGTGGCCCGCGCGTTCGCCCGGCGCGCGTGCTAGAGACGAATTCGTGACGGTCCCGCACGAACGCGAACGCGTACGGCTCACACCCGAGACAGAGCGGCGCGTGCCCGACACGCTCGTCGTCCACGAGATCTACGCGAGCGTGCAAGGCGAGAGCTCGTTCGTCGGCGTCCCCTGCACCTTCGTGCGCCTCACCGGCTGCAACCTCCGCTGCACCTGGTGCGACACCCCGCAGGCGTTCAAGGGCGGCACGCGCATGAAGCGTCGCGAGGTCCTCGAGCGCGCGCTCTCACTCGGCACGCCGCTCGTCGAGCTGACCGGCGGCGAGCCCCTCCTGCAGCCGGGAGCGATCCCGCTGCTCCGCGAGCTCGCCGACGCGGGACGCACCGTCCTCCTCGAGACGAGCGGCGAGCGCGACATCTCGCGCGTCGATCCGCGCGTGCACCGCATCGTCGACTTCAAGGCGCCCGCGAGCAGCGAGTCGCACCACAATCTCTGGAGCAACGTCGCGCGCCCACTCGTAGTCGTTG
>JBKJQC010000065.1:0-10571 GCA_046593995.1 Polyangiales bacterium | reverse complement strand
GCCGTGGATCGACGGCACGCTGATCTCGACGGCGCCGGCGCGCGTCCGCGGCGGGTTCCACTTCGCGTACGGCCGTCGCGACGTCGGGTGGTTGAAGCTCCCTGAATGGGAGCTGTTCGCGATCGTCGGGCTCGTGCGCGCCGAGCACACGGGCTCGTCGTTCTCGCTCGGCGCGAGGCTCGTGTTCCTCCACGCCGAGGTGCGCGTGGAGAGCGTCCCCCGCGAAGGGCTCGCGTGGATGCTCTTCGCCGGAGGTCACTACGACGTCGGAGCGTGGTGATCAGTTGCAGTCGACCAAGAGGAGCTCGAGGCCGCTCCCCGCAAGCCGGGTCGTCAGGTGGCGACGCTCGTGGGTCGCGACGATGCGCCGGCCTCTCAGCGCGGGCTCGGTCGTCGCGGTCCCTTCGATGAACGCAGGCACGAGCCGCGCGCTGCCGTCGTGCGCGAGATACGAGACGAGGGCGCCGCCGGGACGCGGGAGCACGAACGCCACGCCGGGGGCGACGTCGCGCTCCGCGATCACCACGTGCGACGGCTCGCCGAGCGCGAAGCTCGCATCGCTAGGCGAGAGCGTGGCGCGATAGGCGTGGAGCTCGCCGCCGTCGCCGTCGGTCGGACGTGGATCGTCACGCACCGCGATCACCACGCCGTCGCTCCACGCGGCGGCGAACGTCTGCGCGTGACCGCTCGCCGGCGTCAGCGCGCGTGCGGCCGAGATCGGCTTCGCGGTTGCAAGGTCGATCACGACGCCCTCGACCCAGCGGAACGCTTCGCTCTGCGACGGCTCACCGGCGGCATCGTTGTCGCGGTCCTCGGGACGCTCGGCGAGCCACAAGAGCACGGCATGCGCCCCGTCGGGTGTCGGGATCAACGCCGGCCACGCCGCATCACTCGACGACGGAGAGGCCGAGTCCTCCCCCGCGTCGCCCTTGGTCCCGGCGTCCGTGACGCCCGTCGTCGTGGAGAGCGACGTCGACACGAGCCGGATGACGCCTCGTCCGGAGTGGACATCGTCCCACGCGACGATCGCGCCGCTCGGCGTGGGCACGAGGGCCGTCAGCTCGGACTCGTCCTTCGCCTGCGGGATGTCGGCGAGCTTCGTCAACGCCCCCGACGCGTCGAGGCGCGAGAGGTGGAAGACGCGCGACTTGTCGGCGATCGACATCGTCGCGACCACGGTCATGCCGTTGCGCGATGCGACGAGCGGCGCGTGCGGCGCGCCCGTGGCCGGGAGGTTCGTGAAGGTCGGCGGACCGCCGGTATGCGAGAACCGAACGAGCTGCGCGCTGCCGGTGAGCCCCGCGCTCCGCATCCCGAGCACGAAGGCCGAGGCCTCGCTCGCAGCACCCCCGAGCTCCGCGCCGTACGCGACGGGCGCCTCTTCGTCCGAGGGCGCGTCGGTGACGACGGCTCCCGGCGCGGCGCCGACGACCTGCGGCGCCGCGAACGGCACGCAGCGGGTCGAGAGCGCGCTCGAGGACGACGAGGCTCCGCTCGGAGCAGGCGGCGCGCTCGACGAGCGCCCACAGCCGTGATCGCACCGGCCGCACGAACTCGCGCCCCCCGAGAGGAGCGAGACGGCCAACAGGGCGAGCGCGCGCATGCGGCCCCGAAGTAGCAGCTTCACACGTTGCGCGCGACCGCTTCGGGCGCTTGATGCGCGACCGCAACACCTTCGCTCCAGCCGATCGCTTCGGCGAGCGTCTGCGCCGCCCGGTAGTTGTCCTCGGCTTCCTCACGGCGGCCGAGGCGCGCGAGATAGTGGCCGAGGTTCACGTGGATGCGCGCCTGCGCCATGCGATCGTTCGCCTCCTGCGCGAGGCGGAGCGCGCGAGTGCTCTCGGCCGACGCAGCGCGGAAGTCGTCGCGACGCGCGGCGATGTGCGCGAGGTTCGCGAGGGCGCGCGCGCAGGCGGCGGCGTCCTTGATCTTCTCGGCTTGCGCGAGCGAGCCACGGAAGTAGTCGTTGGCGCGCACGGCGTCGTCGCGGCGGAGATAGAGCCGACCGATGGCGTTGAGGAAGTTCGCGAGCCGCGTGCGCAGCGTCGCCTCGCTCATCGTGATCACCGACCCGCCGCTCGCGCCCTTCTCGGCGAGCTTGGCCGCCATCTCGACGCCGGTGAGCGCCGCCTGCAGCGCCTTCTGGGTCTCGTTCGACTCCTCGAGCGCGCCGGACACGTCGAGGTGCAGATCGCACGCGAGATCGACGTCCTTCGCCTCGATCGACTTGTCGAGCGCGCGCTGGAGGTACTGCGCCGCCTGCAGCGGGCGCCCGGCGCGCCGATTCGCGCTGCCACGAACGCGATCCGCCTTGGCGTCGTGCAGCGCCTTGGACTGCGGCTCGAGCTTCAACTGTTCGAGCAGCGCGAGCGCCGAGTCGACGCTCGCCACGTCGCCGAGCTGCGCGACGGCCTCCGCATACGCGAGCACGAGACGCGCGGCGCTGAGCGGATCGAGGGCGCCGAGGTGCACAGACGCACGCTTCAACAGTCCCGCAGCGGCGCGAGGCTCGCCGCGCGCCATCAGTCCTTCGGCCGCGTCCTGCAGTCGAGCGACCGCCGGGGACACCTCGCCCGCGAGCTCCCAGTGGCGCGCGAGCTCTTCGAGCGAGACCGGCTCGGTGCGCGTGGCAGCGCGAATCGCCTCCCATCGTTCGGCGAGCGCGCCGTGGAGCGACTTCCGCTCGGCAAGCGCCAGCATGTCGTAGAGGACCTCGCGCATGCCATCGTTCGCGAACCCGATGCGACGCGCGCCTCCCTCCGTCCGCGAGCGCTCTTCGAGGAGACCGCGATCGATGAGCACCTTCGACGCGGCCTCCACGTCGATCTCGAGACCGGCGAGCGCCTGGAGGTCGGACATCTCGACCTCGTTCCCGGCGACCGACGCGAGCAGCAGCGTGCGCTGCATGTCCGGATCGAGCACGCGCAGGCGCGCTTCGACGAGACCGCGCAGACCTTCGGCGACGATCTTCGCGTTCTCGGCGAGCATGTAGCGCCCGGCGTCGACGGTGAGCGCCCCCGACGCTCGTAGCGCCTCGACGATCGACTCGAGGAAGAGCGGGTTGCCGCCGGCGCGCGAGAGGATCTGATTCGCGATCGGCGCCGTCACCTCGGCGTCCGGGAGCATGCTCCCGAGCAGGCGCGCCGCGGACTGCGGCGTGAGGGGCCCGAGCGTGATCCGCTGGAAATGAGGCGCGTTCCACTCGCTCCAGATCCCGGCACGCGCGCTCAGGATCAGCATCGATGGGTACTTCGCGATCGCGGCAGCGATCTGCGAGAGGAGCGCGGCCGACGCCGCGTCGATCCACTGGATGTCCTCGATGATCACGCCGACGTTGCCCTTGCGGAGCGCCGCCGTGATGAAGTTGCGAAGCGCGGCGCTGCCTTCGCGCGCGAGCACCTCGGGCGCCGACGGACCGCTCGCGTTCGCAGACCCGATCCCGGTCTTGGTGCGGCTCTGGAGGACGCCGCTCTGCGTGGTGCTCGAGCTCACGATCAGCCCGACGAGGTGCTGTTGATCGGCCTGGCCGAGCCCGAGACCAGCGAGCGAGCCGCGCTCCCCGCCGAGCGACGCCTTCACGGTGTCGGGCGTCGCGCCGCGTCCGACGCCCGTGTACGTGAGCACGAGATCGCGGAACGTCCCGAGCTGTGTCGCGCCGGTCGGACGGCACGCGACGCGCAGCCAGCGGAACGGCAGATCGCGCATCTTCGCGGTGGCTTCGCGGATGAGCGCGCTCTTGCCCATGCCGGCTTCGCCGCGGATCGCGACGACGTGACCACGCCCCTTCACGGACTCGCGCGCCGCCGCGAGGATCGTCTCGACCTCCTCGTCGCGGCCGACGAAGGGGCGCATGGCGGCGGTGACGACGGCCGTTTGCTGCAGGTCCTCGCGGACGATGTGCAGTCCGCCGCGACCGGGTTGCGTGGCGAAGCCTTCGCCGACGCGCCCCTTGATCGACTCGTCGACGACGATCTCGCCCGAGCGCGCGAGCTCCGCGTGACGTCCCGCGGTCTGCGTCGCCGCACCGAGGATCGTCGGCCCCGCTGGTCCCTGCGACACGAGGAACACGCCGCTCGCAACGGCAGCCTTGAACCAGCGCGCACCCCCGGAGTCGCGCTTCACCATGAAGGCGGCCTCGACGGCCTGGGCGACGAGGGTCTCCGCCTGCTCGCCGGTCGCGTCCGTGCCGAAGAGCGCCGTGATGCGCGTGCCGCCAGCGCCTTGGAGCACGACTCCGTACGGCTCGAGGACGCGCGCGACGAGCTCGTAGCGATCGCCGAGCCGACCCGCGAGCTCCTCGGGATCGCCAGCGTCCTCGGGTCCGATCAGATCGATCGCGAGCACCGACAGCGTCCGTCGTTCCTGCTGCGCCTCGGACGAGGCCTTGCGCAGATCGCCGAGGAGGCGATCGGGCAGGAGCCCCGAGAGCCCCGCGAAGCTGCTGTTCGGCGCGTTCGCGACGCGGCTCGTGGTCGCCCGTCGCACGCCGCCGGGGTTCGTGGCGTGCCCCGCCCCGCCCGCGTGCCCGGGCTGGGTCCCCTGGATGGTGGCGCCGCAGGAGGGGCAGAAGCGCGACGTGGTCGGCACCGGCGTGTCGCACGCCGGACAGGGGATGGTCGCGCCGGTGATGGTCGCGCCGCCGCCGATGATCCCCTCGAGGACCTCGCGCATCTCGCGCGCGGACTGGAATCGATCGTCGGGCTTCTTCGCGAGCGCCTTGAGGATGGCGTGCTCGAGCGCCGGCGGGATCTTCCGCTCGGGCGCGCGCTGCGACGGCGCCTGCGGCGGCTCCTCGACCTGCAGACGCGCGACCTCGAGCGGATGGTCCGCGTCGAACGGACGCGTGCCCGTCATCACCTCGTAGAGGACGACGCCCATCGAGTAGATGTCGGTGCGCGCGTCGGTGTCCCGCCCCATCGCCGCTTCCGGCGACATGTAGAGCGGCGTGCCGATCATGTTGCCGACCTGCGAGAGCTTCGGCCCCTCGTCGCGGGCGACCTTCGCGATGCCGAAGTCGCACAGCTTCGCGATCTCGCTGCCGTCGGTCTTCTTGCCGACGAGGATGTTCTCCGGCTTCAAGTCGCGATGCACGAGCCCGATGGCGTGCGCGTCCTCGAGGGCAGAGAGCACCTGCGTGATCAGCCGCGCGCCGCGGTTGAGCGCGAGCGGGCCCTCGTCACGGAGCAGACCGTAGAGGTCCGACCCGACGAAGAGCTCCATGACGATGTAGAGGAGCTGCCCTTCGTCGGCCTCGGTGCGCCCGAAGTCGAGGACGCGGATCGAGTTCGGGTGATCGAGCTTCGACGCGGCGCGGGCCTCGCGGACGAAGCGGATGGCGAAGTCCGTCGAGCGCGCGAGGTGATCGTGCATCACCTTCAGCGCGACGCCGCGATCGAGCGCGACGTGCGTCGCCTTGTACACGCGCCCCATCGCGCCGTTGCCGAGGAGCTTCTCGATCCGGAACTTCCCGTGGACCGTCTTGCCGACGAGCGGATCGCCGCCCTTCTCGGCGACGAGCGGTCCGCCGCACGACGAACAGAACCGCGCGCCCTCCGCGTTCTGGAGGTCGCACACCGGACACGTCACGCCTCCCGACATTCGCTGGACGAGCATAGCGCAGCTCGGCCACCGACGCGGTTCCCGACCCGAGCGTCGTGTCCCTCGCTGCGAAACAGGGAACGGAGCGCGATCGGCCTCATGCGGGAGAGGGTGGTCGCATCCGACCCACGGCTCGCCACTCTCGGTCGAAGAGTCGCCGGTGGCCGCGCGGCTTGCTACAGACTTGGGAGGTGAGCACCGTGACGACCGAGCGCGCAGCGTTCCTCGTGGTCGAGGACGATCCTCTCGTGGCGCGCTGGCTCGCGCGTGCGTTCGATCGCTTTCGCACGGTCGACACCGTGGGGACGGTGGCGGCCGGGCAGGCGCTGCTCACGGATCCGACGCGTTCCTGGGCCGCCCTCGTCACTGACTACGGCCTCCCCGACGGCTCCGGCCTCGACCTCGCTCGGTTCGCGCGCGACCGTCACCCGACGCTCCCGATCCTCGTCCTCACGGGGACGACCGTGCCTAAGGTGGTCAATGGATCGTTCCTCCTCGGCGCCTCCTTCCTGTCGAAGCCGACGACGCAGGAGTCGCTCGAGTTGTTCGCGCGCAAGGCCCTCGCACGCGAAGCCGTCGAGGACACGCGCGTCCTCGACATGATCGAGGTGGTGAGCCGCGAATGGGCGCTCAGCGAACGCGAGATCGAGCTGCTCACCCTATCGATGGCGGACCGCCCGCGCGGAGACCTCGCCGATGCGCTCGGGGTCACCGAGAACACCGCGAAGACGCAGGTGAAGAGCCTCCTCCGCAAGAGCGGCGCGCGGAACCTGGACCACCTCGTACGCGTAGTCCTGAAGCGCGCGCTCGACAGAGTCTGAGGCGCGGCGCCGCGTGAGCGCCGCCGAGACCCAGGCATTTTCCAGGCTCGACGATGCGCCGCTGGCACTTCGAGCCGTGATCTGGCAGAAAGCGGAGCTTCCCGCGTCCAGCGGGGCTTACTCCAGGAGTCCGTCGATGAAGCGTGCGTATGTCGTGGGTGCGGTCGGGGTCGTTCTCGGATCCCTGTTCGGAATGGTTTCTTGCAGCGAGGAGACGGCCACGACTCCGCCGGGACGGGCCGACAGCGGTGACGTCACGGACAGCACGTCGAACACCGACGGCGGCGGCGACGACAGCACGCCGGGCAGCGAGACGACGCCGACGGACGGCACCACGGGCGGCGACGCCGCGAAGGTGACGTGTCCCGCGACGACGAAGGCCGGCAGCATCGCTTCCCTCATGGGACCGGGCACGACGCTGATCAAGAACGACGGCGTGAAGCTCTCCGGCGTCATCGCGACGAGCCGCAAGTTCCGCCTCTCGAGCAGCCCGAAAAAGCTCGGTGACGACTGCCTCTACGGCGTCTTCGTGGCCGACGCGAACGCGACGTTCCTCCCGTACTCGGGCACGCTCGTCCTCTCCTACGGACTCAACGCGGTCGCGAGCGGCACCGGCTTCACCTGCCCGCTCGACACGGACCTGGTGCCGAAAGACGTGGCTCCGGGCGACAAGCTCGACCTCATCGCCTCGTTCGACTCGTTCGGACCGACGGCGGCGACCTGCAGCGGCGGCGGCGATCCGATCCCGAACCCCGACAAGATGCGCCGCCTCTACAAGCTCTGCGAGATCACCAAGACCGGCACCGGCGCCGTCCCTGCGCCCGCCGTCGTCCCGCCGAACGATCTCTCGACCGGCGCCGAGGTCGCGAAGTGGATGGGCGGCTACGTGAAGATCGAGAACGTCGAGGCGAGCTCGGTCCTCGACTTCGGCGCGTTCAAGCTGAAGAACAGCACGCTCGAAGTGAGCAACGACATCTACTATCGCGGCGCGACGACGGCCCCCAAGGTCGACATCGGTGACAAGTTCACCTCGATCACCGGCCTCAGCTACCTCGACTTCTGCACGTGGGTGCTGATGCCGAACACCTGCGGCGACATGATCGCGGAGCCGAGCGCCGGCCAAGTCTGCCCGACGGCCAACCCGATGGACGCGGGCCCCCCGGACATGGGCACCGACACGGCCCCCGCGGCCGACACGGCTTCTGCCGCGGATTCCGCGGCCGCCGACGCCGCCGACGGCGGCTGAGCCTCGCACCTCGTCCCACCAAGGGACTCCCCGGGCCGACCGCTCTCGTGAGTAAGTGGTCGGCCCGGTTTCATTTACCCGCCATTCTCGAACGCGGGGGTTGTGTTTCCCACGCGGGCAAGCGAGTCTCGGATGACAGTGACGTCTCGCGCTGCCGGGCCGTGTGCTCGGGTCGTGGAGCTTCTGCTCGATGGCGTCGACCCGCGCAGCGACCCGGAGGTCGGTTCGCACATTCGCACGTGCGCCGAATGCTCCGATCGGGTCCGAGTGATGGGGATGTTCAAAGAGAAAGAGGCCGAAGTTCGCGAGGGCATGGTCCTCGTCGATCGCTTCGAGGTCGTCAGATCTCTCGGCCGCGGCGGCATGGGCGAGGTCTTCCTCGCTCGCGATCGAAATTTCGGGGCGTCGCCGGTGGCCGTGAAGGTCGTCCGTCGTGACACCCGTTTGCCGGGGGACGACGAAGCCCTGCGCAAGGAGGTCGAGCTCGCACGCGCGGTGAACCACCCGAACGTCGCCCGCGTGCACGACCTGCATCAGTCCCCGTACGGCCCCGTCGTCACGATGGCGTTCGTCGACGGCGTGACCCTGCACCAGTGGATCCGCGAGAAGAAGCGGACCGGCGGCGTGAACGCGGACGAGTGGCGCCGCATCGCGCGTGACGTGGCGGCAGGGCTCGCCGCGATCCACGCAGCCGGCATCGTCCACGGCGACTTGAAGCCGGGCAACGTCATGGTCGACCGCGCCACCGGCAGCGGCTTCATCGTGGACTTCGGCTTCGCCAAGGAGCGCGCCCGTACGGTCGCGACCATGCGCGGCGAGAAGAAGGCGGCCGACGGCGGCACGCCCAACTACATGTCCCCGGAGCGCCTCGAAAAAGGCGGCGCCAGCGTCGAGGACGACCTCTACGCGCTCGGCATGACGATCTGGGAGATGCTCTCGGCGAAGGTGCCGGAGCCCGGTCACCACCCGCCGTCGCATCCGATCGAGAAGCAGCTCCCGTTCGGCATCCCGCCCGGCCTCGCGACGGACGAGCTGAAGCAGATTCATCGGCTCCTGTGGAAGGATCCGACGCGTCGCCCGCAGGCGCGCCACCTGCGCTTCTTCAATCCGAACACCGTCGCGACGAACCCGCTGCAGGTCGCGCGCGAGCGCATCGACCCCGGCGCGAACCCGCCCTATCGGGGCTCGGCGACGCCGTTCCGACCCGATGCGCAGGGTCTGTTGGTCGTCTACGCGTCGAACGCCCGCGAGCTGATCGGCCGCGTGCTGCCGCTCGACAAGACGCGCCTCGTGCTCGGCCGCGCGCCGAGCGTTCCGGGCGCGAAGATGAACGTCGATCTCGTCGTCCCCGAAGCGACGATCAGCGCGGTCCACTCGCACCTGATCTTCCAGAACAACGGCTGCTGGAACCTCGAGGACGCGAAGGATCCGAGGCCCTCGACCAACGGCGTCTACGGCGAAGGGAGCTACGAGCGTCAGAACGCGATCACGCTGCTCCACGGGAACGAGGCGATGATCGGCGAGCTGCGCGTGAAGCTCGTGAGCTTCCGCGAGGCGTCGACGCTCCACGAGAAGGCGCTGCAGTTCCTACGCATCCGCGACGGGCTCACCGCGCTCCTCCACGAAGAGATGTTCCGGATGGCGCTCGACAGCGATCTCGCGTTCTCGCGTTGGGCGGGCTACCCGCTCACGCTCGCGTGGTTCTACCTGCGCACCCCGGCGCGCGACGGCCACGGCCGCCTGACCATCCAAGAGATGCAGGCGCTCCGCCGCGCGGCGAAAGCCTCCGTCGATCTCTTCGACATGCTCCTCCTCTCGCTCACCGCGTGCACGGCGGGTCTCACGGGAGTCGGCTCCTTCGCGGTGGCGCTCGTCGGACAGACGGCGGAGATCGCGAAGCCGCTCGTCGAGCAGGTCCTCACGCAGATGCGCTTGCAGATGCCGGCGGGCGTCGAGGTCGGAGCCGTGGTCGTCGAAGCCACGGCGGACCACACGCGCGGCGCGGATCTCCTCGAGGCGACGCGTCGCACTCCGGGCGGTCCCGTCTACAACATCACCTGATCCGAGCTTTCCGCGAGCCCGCACGAGCGCCCGGCCGCTTGTTTGGCGGTGACCCCATCGCGGCGGCTATGCTCGTTCGCTGCGCATGAGTGAGTCATGAGTGAGTCGCGACGACCTCCTCGCAAGCCATCCGCTCGTCCGGGCGCGCGTCCGTCCGTGAGCACGGCGGCCCCCCCGCGTCCGCGCGAGGACGTGGTGCGCGTCGGGCCTCCGAGGGAGCTGCGCGGCAACGATCTCGCGACCGTCACGAAGACCATCACGGCGCTCCGTCAGCGGCTGACCGATTCGGAGGCGCGGCTCGTCGAAGAGCAGCGAGACCGCGAGAACGACGCCGACACCCTCGCGCGGATGCTGGTCCGGATCGCCGAGCTCGAACGGGTCGTGCGCGACTACGATCGCAAGGCGACGGCGGCGCAGATGCCGGCCGTTCGTGAAGACGCTGTGCAAGAGCTCGCGCTGCGCGATGCCCTCGAAGCGCGCGCGACGCACGCCGAGATGCAGGCGCGCGACGCGACGGAGCGGGCCGAGCGCGCCGAGGCGCGGATCAACGAGCTCGAAGAACAGCTCTACGAAGCGGAACGCCGCGCCGAGGACGCCGAAGGGCGCGCCACCAACGCCGACACCGATCTCGCTGCGGCGCGCGCCGACTCCGACGCACGCCTCCGAGACGTCGAGGAGCGCGCGTCCACGGCCGAAGCGCGCGTCGACACGCTGAGCAGCGATCTCGTCGCCGCGACCGGCCGCGCGACGGCTGCCGAAGAACGGGTCGCGGGCCTCGAGCGGGACCTCGACGAGCAAGCCGTCGCGCGGCCGGTCGCGGCGACGAGATCGCTGCTCAGCGTGTC
>JBKJQC010000040.1:0-15024 GCA_046593995.1 Polyangiales bacterium | reverse complement strand
GCTCGCGAAGTCCGGCGTCACGGGCATCGCGTACGAGACGATCCAGCTCGACGACGGCTCGCTCCCGCTGCTCCGTCCGATGAGCGAGGTCGCCGGTCGCATGGCCGTGCAGGTCGGCGCGCAGATCCTCCAGAAGGAGCACGGCGGGAAGGGCGTGCTCCTCGGCGGCGTGCCCGGTACGCGTCGTGGTCGCGTCGTCATCCTCGGCGGCGGCGTCGTCGGCAAGAACGCGGCGCGCATCGCGATCGGCATGGGCGCGCACGTCACCGTGCTCGACGTCCGCGGCGAGCAGATGGATTACCTCGAGGACGTCTTCGGCGCCGCGATCGAGACCCTCTACTCGAACCCCGCCAACATCGAGGAGCAGGTGCTCCGCGCGGACCTCGTCATCGGCGCCGTGCTCGTCACCGGCGCGAAGGCGCCGACGCTCGTCACGCGCGACATGATCTCGCGGATGGAGAAGGGCTCCGTCATCGTCGACGTCGCCGTCGACCAGGGCGGCTGCATCGAGACCTGCCGTCCGACGTCGCACGATCAGCCGACCTACGAGGTCGACGGCATCGTGCACTACTGCGTCCCGAACATGCCGGGCGCGGTCTCGCAGACGAGCACCTTCGCGCTCACCAACACGACGATGCGCTACGCGCTCGAGCTCGCGGATAAGGGCGCAAAGGCGTCCGCCAAGAGCTCGAAGCAGATCGCGCTCGGGTTCAACACGTTCGCGGGGCAGGTCGTCTACCAGCCGGTCGCCGTCGCGCACGGCATGGAATACGTCGAGCTGCTCAAGCTCGTCTGAGCCCGCGACTAAGGACAGCGCTTCTCGATCGCGGCGAGCGTCTCCTCGTATCCGGGGATGCTCGCCGCCTGCTTTTTGGCGCTCGGGCAGTTCCCGAACGCGGCGGCGATCGCGGCGGCTGCGAGCGACGCCTCGCTCCCCACCCATGCGCCGCGCGCCGACGACGCGAGCTTCTTCGCGCCCGCGAGATCCTTCTTCTCGAGCAACGCGAGGACGACGTCGAGACGGAGCCGCGCGTGCTCGAGGTCCGCGTTCGAGAGCTTCGGACCGACGGTCGCGAGCACGAGCGGACGCGTCTTCCGCAGCCGTGCCGAGGCGAGGGGGAGGGCGCCCGCGAGGTCATTCTCGAGACAAGGTCCGCTCGAGGAGGTCGCGCAGCTCGAGAGCAGCTCGTCGGCGAGCTCGTCCGACGGCGACGAGAGCGCCCGCCGTGCGAGGAGCGCGCTCGTCGCCCGCGGGGTCTTCGCGTCGACCGTGCCGCGGACGGAAGCCATGAACGCCTTCTGGTCGGAGCTCGCGAGCTGGAGCCACGGCTCCTTCGGGAGCTTCGCGATGGCCTGTGCCGCGACCGCCGCCCGGTTGCTCGGCAGCGTGAGCTCAATCGCCGTGCTCCACGCTGCGACGTCGAGCGGGCGTAGCGCGAGGATCGCATCCACGCGGGCCCGCGCCCGCAGCGGATCGGCCGCGGCGACGGCGAGCGCGTCGGCGAGATCTTCGGCCGGCTTCGGGCGGATCACGGTCGTGGCGGTGACC
The DNA here is from genome assembly GCA_046593995.1 of Polyangiales bacterium. Taxonomy (GTDB): domain Bacteria; phylum Myxococcota_A; class Polyangia; order Polyangiales; family JADJMO01; genus JALHOE01. The sequence goes on along the minus strand of JBKJQC010000040.1, from coordinate 13,475 downwards.
GTCCCGCACCCCGCCGCCCACGCGACGTCGTCGTCGAGGCGCAGCGCCTCGTCGGGCAACCATCCGTGCGCGCGCGCGTGGCCACGGGCCTCTTCGCAGGCGCCAGTCGCGCGCGCGTTCACGGCGAGGAGCGCGCGAGACGCAGCGTCGTCGATCTTCAGCCGCTCGGCCGCGAGCATCGCCGCCGGCACGGCCTTTCCGTTGCGCGCGAGAGCGATCGCCCGCTCGATCGCGAGCGCGCGCTTCCCCTCCGGCGCGTCGAAGATCTTCGCCGCCCGCTGCGCCGCTGCGAGCGCGCCGGCCTCGTCACCCGCGTTGCGGATGGCCGCGATGGCCTCGGCGGTGGACGGTCCGAGGAACGCCGCGCCGTACTGCTTCGTCGCGGCTGCGAGCTCCGGTGAGAGCGCGAGGAGCGCGTCGCTCGGCTTCTGTGCGGTCACGCCCCCGCGCGCGCTCGCCACGAACGAGCGAAGGCGCGCGTCGAGCGCATCGGCCGTCGCTCCCTTGGCGGCCCGCGCGTCGGCGATCGCAGCGTAGACCTTCGCCGCGCGTGCGTGCTCTCCGAGCGTGACGAGCGCGCGCGCGGCCATCTGCTTCTCCTCGAGCTCGAGCGTCTCGAGGACATCGATCGCCGTGAAGGCATCGACCTTGCTCTGCGCGCGCATCGCGACGCCGAGCAGGATCGCTGCCGTCGGGCCGTCCTTCTTCATCGCGTAGGCGGCGCGGGCGTCGCCGAGCAGATCCGTCGCCGGCGCACAGCGGCTCGCCGCGCGCGTGCGTCGCGCTTCGAACGACGTCGGATCGAGGAGCCCCGCCTCTTGGATCATGCGACAGCGCTCGTGCGCGTCCGTCGCGTCGGCCGCGAGCGCGACGAGCCGTCGCGACTCCTCCTTCGGGGAGAGCGGCGCCGCCGACTCGACCTCCGAGACGGACGGTGGCGCCGGCGGCGAGATCTCCGGCGGGGTTGGGGGTGCCGCCGCGGGAGGCGTGCCGCACGCGATGAAGCCGCAGGCGAACAGGCCCGCGAGCACGGCACGGACGAGCGTCTTGCCGCGCCGCGCGCGCGGCACGATCACCTGGCCATGCCCTTTCGCGATGTGCTCGGTCAGCCGCACGCGATCGAGACGCTTCGCCGCGGGCTCGCACGAGGAAAGCTCCATCACGCGCTCCTCTTCGCCGGGCCGGACGGCGTCGGCAAGGAGCTCGCGGCGTTCTCCGTCGCGTGCGCGATCGTCTGCACGAATCCCTCCGCTGAGGGCCCTGGCGAAGGCTGCGGCACCTGCGGCGCGTGCCATCGCGCGACCACCTTCTCCTCCGAAGGCGCAGCGGTCCCGATCCATCCGGACGTCGTCATCGTCTCCAGAGGACTCTATCCGAAGGACGTCCTCGGCCGGAGCACCGACGAGAAGACCGACATCTCCGTCGATCAAATCCGTCGGGTAGTGCTCGAACGGATTTCGCTCGGGCCGCACGAGGCACCGCAGCGCGTGGTCATCGTCCGGAGCTGTGACGAGATGAGCGTCGGTGCGGCCAACGCGCTCTTGAAGACGCTCGAAGAGCCGCCGCCGCACACGCGGTTCATCCTGCTGACGTCGCGTCCCGGCGAGCTCCTCCCGACGATCCGCTCGCGCACGCAGCTCGTGCGGTTCGCGCCGCTGACCGACGAGCTCGTCGTCGACATCCTCGTGCGGCGGGGGATCGAGCGGTCACGGGCCGAGGCCGTCGCGTTCCTCGCCGGAGGGAGCGTCTCGGTCGCGCTCGCGCTCGCGGATCCCCCGAGCGCCGACGCGCGGACCGCCGCGGTCGAGGCGCTGCGCCACGCGGTCGATGGAACGTTGGAGTCGCTCGTCGAGCTCACGTCGTCGTACTCCAATACGAGCGACGCCCGGGTGGAGCTGCGCGATCAGCTCGTCGCCCTCGCCGCCGACGCAGCGGGCGACGTGCGACGGCTGGTCCTCGGAGGCGAGCTCGGCCGCCCCGTCGACCTCGCGCTGGCCCGCAGGGAAGCGGCGATGGCGCTGACGGAGGCGCTCGAGAGAAACGCCAACGTACCCCTGGCGCTGGAGGCGGCTTGGCTCCATCTACGTCGCCGATGACCTCTGCGACCGCAGCAGACGGCGCCCGTGTGGACGCAGTCACGCCGGCTACGGTAGCGGTCGAGGCGCTCTCCGGATCGGGCGCGCCGCGCGCGAGCCGCCCCTTCCACGCGATGGCGTGGATGCTCGGCGCCTGTTTCCTCTTCGTGTTGATGTCGCTCTCCGCGAAGCGCGCGATGCTCGAGCTCTCGTTCCTCGAGGTCGCCTGCGGGCGCGCCGGATTCGGAGCGCTGACGATCTTCGCGTGGGCACGGCTGCGCGGCGCGAGCCTCGTCGTCCACGATCGCCGCGCCCAGTGGTCGCGCACCGTCGCCGGGATGCTGTCGATGTTCTGCGGGTTCTTCGCGCTCTCCCGCCTGCCGCTCGGCGACGCGGTCACCATCTCCAACCTCACGCCGCTGATGCTGGCCGTCGTCTCGAGCCGCGTGCTCGGCGAGCGCTCTGGATCGGGCTTGTTCGTCGCCGTGATCCTCGGGCTGAGCGGCGTCGCGCTGCTCGCGGGCGCGCACCTCGGCGGCGCAGACATCGGCGCGCTCGCACTGGTGGCCGCGGTGGCCGGCGCGACGTTCTCGGCGATCGCGATGATCTACCTCCGCCGCCTCGGCCCCCGTGAGAGCGCCGAGGGCGTGAGCCTGCACTTCGCGCTCTGGGGCTCCCTCACGATGTTCGTGCTCGGCCTCCCCTGGTTCCGCGTCCCGTCGCTCGGCGCGCTCGTGTCGTTGATGATCGCCGGGCTCACCGGCGGTCTGGCGCAGGTTGCGATGACGAAGGCCTACGGCCTCGACAAGGCGGCGCGCGTCGGCGCGTTCGGGTACTCGGCGGTGGTGATCTCGCAGATCCTCGGCGTGTTGTTGTTGCACGAGATCCCGACGGTGCGTCAGCTCGCGGGCGCGGGGTTGGTGGTGACCTCGGGGCTGGTGTTGGTGGGTGGGGCGATGTTCGAGAAGCCTGCGCTCGAGAAGACCGCCTCGTAGGCGACGCGCGAACGCGCCACGCGAACGCGACAGGCGAACGCGAACGCGAACGCCAACGCGAGGACGCGACGCGCGAACGCGGTCGCTCGGTACCGTTCGGCGCTCGCGGAAGCCAACGCGACGCGCGCTTGTCTCGAGACGGCCGTGCATGCGAAGTTCATCGACGGCATCGACCCGGTCGTGCTCGACCTGCTCGGCAAGATCATCGGCACGCTCGTGAGGTGCGTCCGGTGAGGTGAGCGCCGCGTGGCCAGTGCGCATCGCACCGGCCACGCGAGCCGCGTTCTCTACCGCACGCACTTCCAGAGCGTTGCGACGAATCAGCGACCGCTCGCGCGAAATCGTTTTGCATAGCCGACATATGCTTCGGCGGCGTGCTGCGACCAGAACTTGTCGGAGTCCTTCAGCGGCCCTTTGATCTTCGCGGGGCTCCCCATGACGACGACGCCGTCGGGGATCACGGTGCCGGGTGTCACCACCGAGCCGGCCGCGATGAGCACGTCGCTGCCGATGTCTGCGCCGTCGAGCACGATCGAGCCCATGCCCACGAGCACGCGATCGCCGATCTTCGCCGCATGAACGATCGCGCCGTGGCCGACCGTCACGTCCTCGCCGAGCTGACACCCTATCTCGACCCCGCGCGCGTCGTGGATGCCGAGCGGGCGCTCGTTCGTCACGTGGAGCACGGCGTTGTCCTGCACGTTGCTCCGTGCGCCGACGACGATCGCGAGTGTGTCCGCGCGGAGCACCGCGCCGTACCAGACGCTCGCCTGATCGCCGAGCGTGACGTTGCCGATCAGCGTCGCGGTCTCGGCGAGCCAGGTGTCGCGGCCGAGGAGCGGGAGCACGCCTTCGAACGGAAGGACGTGGGCCATCTCACTTCTTCGCGCTGCCTGCGGGCGCAGCCGGCGGCGGCGGCTTCGGTGCAGCCGTCGGTGCCGGCTTCGGTGCAGCCGCCGGTGCCGGCTTCGGTGCGGCGGTGGCCGCGGGCTTCGGCGGCGTCGTCGGCGTGGGCGCAGGCTTCGGCGGAGTCGTCGGTGCGGTCGTCGGTGCGCTGGTGGGGGCCGGCTTCGGCGGCGGCGGCTTCGGCATCACCGGACCCGCGCCACTTCCGGGAGCGAGGATGGCAGGCGTGTTCTGATCGGTCTCGACCCAGAGCTCCTTGCCGCCGTTCGCGACCGTCACGCGCATGCCGGCGAGGAAACCCATGCCGACCTGGCCCATGACGTCGAAGCCCTTGAATTTCGCGAGCGTCTCCTCGAGGTTCGGCTGGTTCGCCATTGCATCGGAGGGGCCGAGATCGAGCGGCCCGAGGCGGATCCCGTCGACACGACCGACGGCCTTCCCCGACACCGTCGGGAGCGTGCCGGTATCGATGCCGATCTTCTTGAACGTCGCGTCGTTGAGGGCGAGCGGAAAGTCGGTGCCGCTGTTGATCCAGAGCGCGGCAGAGACCTCGAACGACTTCCGCACCGACGAGCGGACGAGCATGCCGCCGCCGTTGTAGTAGGCGACGGGGACCTTGCTGAAGATCGTGGGCTCGGGGGGCGCGTCGCGGCGGATGATCAGCTGATCGGCGAGGCGATCGAACGTGATGTTCAGGCGGCGGATGAAGTTCATCCCGAGGACGGCCGAGACGGGCACGGTCTGCCCCTTGGTGAACTGCGAGAGGTCCTGCACGAAGGCGGGGACGTCGCGGAACTCCATCGAGCGTTCGCCGTTCGGGCTCGTGAACTTGAACGAGACCCAGCCGGGCGACGAGCGCGCCTTGCTGTCGAGGATGACCTCGGGGACGCCGGTGTCGAGCACGCAGACGCTCGCTTGCCCGTCGATCTCGCACTGGATCATCAGCACGACGCCGAGATCGCGCGGCATGCGCAGCTCGACGAGGCGCGCCGAGTTGTCCTTGAGCGTGAACGGCTTGCGACCGGTGCCCTGCGTTCCTGCGAGCTCGCGCACGGGCTTGGCCCACGGATCCTTGAACGCGGGATCGGCGAGCGCGGCCGACAGCTCGTCGGAGGCCTTCTGCAGCTCGTTGCCGTACCAGAAGGCGCGCGCGCGGAGCCCCTGCGCCTCGGAGCCTTCGATGCCTTCGAGCGCCTTCTCGGCGAACTTGAATTCGAGGCGCGCGAGCTCGATGCGGGCGGCGAGGATGGCGATCTCGGCGTCGCCGGGGGCTGCCGCCTGCGCCTGCACGACGCTGTCGTGCGCTTCGTTGAGATCGAGCGCCGCGAACTCTTCGTTCGCGCGCTTCATCCATTGGATCGCCTTCTCGCTCTTTGGGCCACCGGCGCGCGGACCTCCACCCGTCTCCGGATCGGGGCACCCGGCGAAGACGGACGCGGACGCCAAGATCAGCGTGAGGAGGGGGACGAAACGGCGGAGCACGGTTACCTCGGGCGGCGGCGGGTTCGGAGCGGATCGAGGCGGTTCGACTGGACGAGCGGTTCAGCTCGATTCGGTTTCGATGCGGAGGATGCGGTCGATGCGGAGCTCGCGCCGGCCGCGGCCCGGCAGCAAGTAGCCGATCGCGTGCGGCGGGACCAGGGCAGTCAGGACCATCTGGAGCCGTTCCGGGCCCCGGTGAGCGGGGCGGTAGACGACGTGCACCGGTAGGCCGGCCGCGATGGCCGCTTCCACCCCCGAGACGATCTCGGTGCGCGGCACGCGCTCGCCCACGCGGACCTCCCACAGGTCGCGTGGCGTCTTCGGCGCGAGCTCCGCGCACACCCGCGCGAACACGCCGCGCATCGTGCGCACGTCGTCGTCGGCGCGGTGCGCGCGCGCGACGTCGATCGAGAGGCTCTTCGCGACGTTCTGCAGGCCATAGGAGCCGAAGTGAAACGCGCGCCTGCACGCGATGATGGTGTCGATGGCGTAGGTCGGCGCGTCCGCCGCCCGGCCGACGCGCGCGAGCTCGTCGTGGAGGAATGCGAGATCCCAGGGGGCGCCGTGCGCGACGAACACCGCTCCCTCGAGCAGCGCGACGATGCGATCCGCGAGGTCCGCGAACGTCGGCGCGGCCGAGAGCGCCGCGTCACCGAGGCCGTGCACGTGCTCGGCGCCCCTGCGTTCGCCGGGGTTCACCGCGGTCGCGAGCCGCCCTTCGATCCGCTCGTCGCCCGTCGGGGTACCGCGTACGCGCTCGATGCAGATCTCGACGACGCGATCCTCGCCGACCTTCAGGCCGGTCATCTCGAGGTCGACGAAGGCGAACGGCGCTTCGTCGATCGGCAGGTCCCAGGGCGGGCCCTCGGGCGGCGGTTCCTTGGCCGCTCCCCCTCCGGGCGAGCGGTTCTTCAGCTCCGGCTCGTCCGGGGGCGAACGAGTCACGTCACGTCTTGTCGATCTTCGCGAGGAACTTGTGGGCCTGCTCCGTCTGCGGATCGTTCGGGTACTTGCGGATCACGTAGTCGAACACGGCGCGCGCCTCGGCCTTGCGCTTGAGCATGAGCAGGATCTCGCCCTGGACGACGAGCGCCTCGACGTCGCGCTTGCTGCCGCGGTACTTCGTGACCGCGTAGGTCGCCCGCGCGAGCGCCGCCTCGAGCTTGTCCTTCTTCATGTAGAAGCGCGCGACGTACAGCTCGTGCGCGACGAGTCGCGCGAGGCAGTCCGCGTGCAGCTCCTTCATCTCGGGGACCTGCGGCCCGTCCGGGTACTCCTCGATGTAGGCGCCGATCTCGCGCGCCGACTCGACGACCGCGCTCTGATCGCGCTCTTCCTGCGCGGGGAGGAGGAACGCGTCGCTCACCTGGTTGTAGTAGCTCCGCGCCGTACGCATGCGCGCCCACGCCGTGTCCGAGTGCTTCGGATTCTCGCGGACGAAGCCCTTGTACTGCGCGATCGCCTCGGCCCACTTCTCCTGCTCGAACTCGATGTCGGCGAGGCGGAGCTGGGCGAGCGGCGCGTAGACGCTGAAGCTGAAGCGACGGCGGACCTCTCGGAGTCGCGTGCTCGCCTCCTGCCAGTCCTTGTCCTTGAAGGCGAGCATCGCGTCCTCGTAGGCGCGACGCGCGTTCTCCGTGTACTGGAGGACGCCCGTTCCGTACTTCTTCTCGGCCGGACCACAGGCATTCAAGCCTGAGAGCGCGCTCGAGAGCGCGACGACGACAGCGAGCACCGGCAGCAACGGACGCATGACCGGGGCGCTCCTACCACGGCCGGCGGTGAGACTCACCTCGCCCACCCCCCGCCCGCGGGCCGACGCATTTGCTCGGAGCGCGACCATGCCGCATGCTCGCGGTCATGCTTCCTCGGTATCTTCGGTTCGCGCAGGCGCTCACCCTACCACTGCATGTCGGCGTGCTCGTCTCGGCCGCGGGCTGCGGAGGCACCGTCATCTCGAGCCCGACCGGTGGAGACGGCGGCGTCCAGAACGACGCAGCGGTGAGGGTCGACGCGGACTTCGACGGCGACCTCGACGACGGCGACATCGTCTTCCCCGACGACGCGGTCGTCGTCGAAGACTCGATGGTCGTCAGGGAGACCGCGCTGCCTGCAGATACGTCGCCGCCGAGTGACTCGAGCACCACCGGCACGTGCAAGGACTGGGGTATGGGCATCGCGTGCGCGAGCCCCAACGTCTGCGCATACGGGTGGGGCGGAAGCGTCCCCGACAGCGGCGGCGAACCTTCCGGCCCCTACTGCGGCCCACCGCCCGACGGCGGCACGGTCACGCCGTGCGGTGCGATCGGATGCGCGCAGCCGTGCTGGTGCGAGAGCGCGGTGACGAGCACCTGCAGCTGCCAGATCGCGGTCGGCCCCCTGCCGCCGCCCGATCTGCCCGCGAGCTGATCAGAACCTTCCGCCGAGGCGCAGATCGAAGCCGCCGTCGCGCGCGCCGACCACCATCGTAGCTTCTTCGACGGAGGCAAAGGCGAAAAATGCCGAGTCGATCACCACGGGCACCGCCAGCATGGTGGAGACGGTGATGTACGTCGGCGCGATCGAGGCTTCGTCGTTCGACGCGCCGGTGCGCGCAGAGATCACGAAGCCGGTGACGAGGGCGAGCGTGCCGACGCCGAGCCGCATGATGCCGGACCACTGCGCGCCCTTCGCGTTGCGATGCGCGAGGTGGATCGCCGGCGGTGCGATGAGGTAGCCCGCGGCGGCGACGAAGATCAGGTTCCGGTACCCTTCGGTCGCGATCGAGAACACCGCGATGCCCGTCGTGCCGACGTCGGCGAGCGCGGTCTGCCAGCCGTACCATCGCTTCGGCGGCTCCGGCTGCGTCTCGACTTCGGCAATCGGTGTCGACTCCGTGATCGCTGCGCGCGCTTCGCCCCCGATCGCTGGGCCGAGCGCGACGACGACCAGTGCCGAGAGAGCGACCGAACGGACCACGCGCGAGAGGATAGTTCAGGCCCCGAGCTTGCGCTCGATCGCGTCGATGTGGCCGCGGAGATCCGCGTCCGTCTGGCGCAGCGATTCCACCTTCTTCACGGCGTGCATGACGCTCGTGTGATCGCGATGGCCGAAGTGGCGCCCGAGCTCGGGGTAGCTGCACTTCAGGCGCTGCCGGCAGAGATAGATCGCGACGTGGCGCGCTTGGGCGACGGAGCGGTGCCGATCCTTGCCGAGCAGATCGCTCGATCGGAGGTTGAAGTGGTGGCAGACCGCGCGGACGACGTCTTCCACGCTCACCGGCTGGTGACGCGCGGGGAGCGTGCTCGCGAGGACGCTGCGCGCGAACTCGATGTCGATCTTGCGACCGAGGATCGAGGCCTGCGCGGCGAGCCGGATGAGCGCGCCTTCGAGCTCGCGGACGTTCGAGCGGATCGCCTGAGCGAGGAGGACGGCGACGTCGTCGTCGAGCTCGAGCTGCTCGAGCTGCGCCTTCTTGCGGACGATCGCGACGCGAGTCTCGAGCTGCGGCACCTGCACGTCGGCCACGAGGCCCCACGTGAAGCGCGACACGAGACGCTCGGTCGTGCGCTCGAGCTCGTGCGGGTAGCGATCGCTCGTGAGGACGATCTGCTTGTCGGCGGAGTGGAGCGCGTTGAACGTGTGGAAGAACTCTTCCTGCGTCTGCTCGCGACCGGCGAGGTTGTGGACGTCGTCCATCAGCAGGAGATCGCACTGCGTGCGGTACCGCGTGCGGAAGGAGTCCATCTCCTTCGCGGCGATCGCCGAGATGAACTCGTTCGTGAAGGCTTCGGCCGAGACGACGACGATGCGCGAGCCGGGGCGCGCCGCGTGGACGTGGTGTCCGATCGCGTGCAGCAAGTGCGTCTTGCCGAGGCCGGTGCCGCCGCAGATGAAGAGCGGGTTGTAGCGACGCACCGAGCCGGCGCCGGCCGCAGCGAGCGCAGCGGCATGTGCGAGCTCGTTCGACGCGCCGACGACGAAGTTCGCGAACAGGTACTTCGGGTTGAGACCGGAGGGCGACGGGAGCGGCGGTCCTTGGACGGCATCACCGTGGATGTGCTCGTTCACCGAGAGCGAGCGTAGCGGCTCCCTCACGGGAGACGTCACCGCCGGCGCGATCGGCGGGACGCTCGATCGATCGACCGGCTTCTCGGAGACGGGCGACGGCAGATCCGCGTCGATCGCCCAGGCGACGTCGATCGCGAAGCCCGTCCGCTCGCGGATCTTCTCCTTGAGCGTCGGGAGGTAATGCGTGGTGACGAAATCACGAACGAAGGCGTTCTGCGCGCGAAGCTGCAGTACGCCATCCGTCAGTCCGTCGAACTGCACCGAGGAGAACCAACGATCGAACGTCGTTGGCATCTTCGACCGAAGCTCGGCGATCGCACCGTTCCAAACGTCGTGCATCCCACACCTGCTCACGAGACCTACGTGACGACGGCGAACTCAGAATCCCGGCAGAAACCGCGGCGCTTGTTAATGGGACTGTTGGGTTTACACGCAAGAAAACACGACGGCGTATTTCCGTAGTCCCCAGGCTTTCCACAGGCTGGGGACAAACGGTTTTCGTGCCGCTTCTGACGACTGCGGCGCTCCTCGCAAGAAGCGCCGCTCTCTCACATTGCCTGCGGTCCTGCTGACCCTCGCTCGAGAGCGCTCTCGCTCGAGAGCATCTCAGCGGACCTACCGAGGTACCACTCCGTCGCTCGTCCGACCCCCGCTCACTCGAAGCCACTTACTGCTCCGCTCGCTCTCCTCGGGTGAACCGGATCTTCGTCCCGTGTACCACCTCGATGATTCGAGCACTCGAACCTCAGCTTCCCGGAGCCTCAGAGAAACCTCACAACAAAGTGACCAAGCCATCTCTCTACTCGGTCGCGTCGCCCGATCTCGAGCGCCACGGTCTGAGCGCGGTCGTCGAGAGAGAGCGTCGCGTGAACGTCACGAGGAGGTAGCACCGACAAACGGTGGGCGTCTAGACCCAGCGCACGACTCGGCGGCGAGAGGGCGCCGCGATCGAGAGATTCCGCGGATTTGCGCGCAGCCGCTTGCGTGAACGCACGGGGCTCGCGCTCGACACGTGAACGTGTCTCACTCGAGCGAGGCGCTCACGGGTCGGCGACGTGATGCGAACGCCGCTTCGCTTCCGCGATCTCTCTCCACATGTGAACGAATCCGTGTCGCCCGACGCGCGATGCAAGAAAAAAGTTTGCCTCACGCGCGCGCGCTCGCCTCGAGACGTTGTCGAAAACGTGGCCCCGACCGTGGACGTTCCGTACGGGAACCGGATGCCTTCGTGCGCGACACGGTCCCATTCTCTGGGTGGGCGAGCGACCCGTGCGTGGTCTCTCTGCGCAGCCGTGTTCGTGGCGGTCCTCGGTGCGGCGCTCCTGAGCGCTCGTGGAGCACGCGCACAGGAGAACCCGTACCGTCCGCCGGAGTACGGCCACCAGTACGGTGAGTTCGAAGGGCCGCGTGCGCTCGCTCTCGGCGGCGCCGCGCGTGCGTGGGGGTACTCGACTCCGTCGATCCCGCTCAACCCCGCGAACCTGACGGCCCAGCGCGTCTATCATTTCGAGGCGCTGTTCGGCGTCGAGACCAAGTCGCACCGGTTGCAGTACGGCGGCGCCGTCATGGACTCGATCACGTCGCGGCTCGCGCTCGGTGTGCTCGGCAGCAAGACCGATCTCGGCAACGACGGCGACCACTACCAGCGCGGCACCCTCGATGTCCGCGTCGCCGCTGCGTACCCCTTCGGCGACAAGCTGTCGTTCGGGTTGACCGGGCACTACCTCCGCTCCACGCAAGAGGGGAAGGGGCCGCTCGGCGAGTCGCCCATCTCCCGCGGTACGAGCGACGATCCGAACTACCGGACGTTCACCTTCGACGCGGGCATGGCGCTCTCGCTCACCGATACGATCCGTCTCGGTGCCGTCGGTTACAACCTCACGGGTACGAACAACCCGATCGCCCCGCTCATGTTCGGCGGCGGCCTCGGCATCAAGCTCGGTGACTTCACGCTCGAGGGGAACGTCCTCGGCGTCGATCGCACGACGTGGGGCTCGTGGAAGACGCGCCTCCAGGTCGGCGCCGAGTACCTCGCCGGTGATCACTATCCTCTGCGGATCGGCTACCAATACGACCAGGGCAGCAAGCGCCACATGGTCTCCGGTGGAACCGGCTACATCGATCGGAGCTTCGCCATCGACCTCGGCGTCCGGGGCGAGGTCGCGGGGCCGAACGACCCATGGGGAAGAGCGCTCGTCTTCGCGGTCGGTCTCAGGTACTTTTACGACGCTGCAGCGGCTCCGGAGTCGGGCACGCAGTTGTAGGTCGTGAAGAGCCCGGAAGACCAAAGGCGCGCCCTCGATGTTGCCGCGACCGCGCGATGGAGATCCCGAAGACGTGTCGTGGGCGTTGTCCACGGCCGAGGCGCTCTGGAATCGCGGTGAGTACGGCGACGCCGTCACGTGGATCCGTCGTGCGGCCACCGCCGCGTCGGAGGCCGAGGCGGACATGCGCGTCATCGAGCTGGCGAAGGCCGCGGCCGAGCTGCAGGCGCTCGTCGACACGTTCGGCCCGCGCGCTCCCGCGCCTGCTCCTGCACCTGCGCCTGCGCCACCGGTCGCGAGCTTCGATAGCACCGGGACCTACGACGCCCTCGATCTAGACGCCGCGTCGATGGCGGCGCCGGCCCCACGACCGCCGGGTCCTCCGCCGCGGCCACCGGGCCCGCCCCCGCGCAAGGCGCCGCCGTCGCCTCGATTGCCGACGCCGAATCCGATGCCGAGCCCGCTCATGTCGGTCGACGTCGCGGACTTCGCGGGCGCTGCTCCGATCGAAGAGCCGTTGGCGCCGCCGCCGCCACCCGAGCCTCCGCCGGCGTCCCACGATCCTGACTCGATGCGCACGATCCCGACGGTGCCGCCGGCGCCGCCCGACTTCGCGCCGACGCCGATGGCGATGCGCGTCGCGAAGAGCATTCCTCCCGATCCGGAGCCGCCGCTCCCGCGTCGCATCACGGAGCCATCGCAGGCGCCGCGTCCTCCCATGGTGCGCTCTCCGCGGACCTCGACGGCTCCGCTCGGGAGCAGCGCACCGTTCGGCATCCCGCGACCTGCGCGTCCGGCGGACCTCCCCGCGATCGAGGTGCCGCCGCGACCGGGTGTCGTCGCGCGCACGCCGATTCCGCCCGCACCTCCGCGTGTACCGCGCGCGCCGACGCCGCCGATGGGGAGCGTGCCGCCACCGAAGATGAGCCTCGTGCCGTCGGCGGTTCCGAGCTCGCTCGGCGACGAAGGCGTGCAGCATCACGTGAGCGACGCGCCGCCCCGGGTCGCGAACGCGTCGACCACGTCGATCCCCGGGCCGCCGCGGACGCCGAGCGTCGTCGCGCCCTCGCTGGATGGAGGGAGTCGCGCGCCGACCCTCGGTGGCTTCCCGAGCGCGCCGCCGCCTGCGCCGCAGTCGCGCGCGGAGAGTCCGATGTCGGGCCGCGCCGCGGTGCTGCTCGATCCCGATCAGTTCGAGGTCCTCGCCGACGTCCCCGACGATGCGCGCGAGGCGTTGGTCGCGCGCGCCGAGAAGATCGCGATGCTCCCCGACGAGGTTGCCGTCGCGCCGGCGATGGTGATCGCGCTCCAGGGCGAGGTCGAGGTCCGCGCGCGCGGATTCGTCACGCGCCTCGACTCGATCGCTGCGGGGCAGGTCCGCCTGCTCGCTCCATTCGCGCCCGCGTACGGCGAGCTCGAGCTCGTCGGCGGGTTGAAGGGCGCGCGCTATCTCGCGATCGACCTCGCTGCGGTCGAGGAGCTCCGCGCTGCCGCGCCCTGGATCGTGCAGGAGCTCGAGCCCGCGAGCGATGACGTGCACGTGGTCGCGGGCGCGCTCCGCGGGCGACACGGCCAGCGACTCGATGGCGGGATCCTCGACGCGCTCCTCGCGCGCGCGAAGACGATGCGGCTCGGGCCCCGAGCGAAGGTCGTCAAGCAGGGGGAGCCCGTGCGTGCGCTGATCCTGCTCGGCGCGGGGCAGC
>JBKJQC010000026.1:0-10911 GCA_046593995.1 Polyangiales bacterium | reverse complement strand
CGCGAGGTCGGGGGTCGGGTACGACGGGTTCTGGGGCGGGAGCGAGCCGCTGGGCGTCAGCTCGGTCCGCGCGGATTGCGACCGCGGAAACGGCAATGGTGCGCTCATCACGCGCGTCACGCTGTCTCCCGCCTTGCGCGACCGCACCCGTGCGAAACCGAGCCCGCCGACCGCGGCCACGAGTGCGTCGGCCATCGCGCGTGCCGTGGCGAAGCGCGCCGACACGTCACGTGCGCATGCACGCGCGAACCAGGCATCGATCTCCGGCGAGAGCTGCGAGCTGATGCGCGACGGCACCGGGAGCTCGCCGCTGCAGATCGCCACCGACAACCCGCCGATCGTCTCCGCGTCGAACGCGCGCTTGCCGGTCAGCGCGAAGAACGCGACGACCCCGAGCGACCACAAGTCCGTACGGTGATCGAGCGACTTCGAGCCCATCACCTGTTCGGGCGACATCCAGTACGGCGAGCCGAGCATCGCGCCGGTCGCCGTGCCCCCGAGCTGCTCCACGGTGCTGACCTTCGCGATCCCGAAGTCGAGCACCTTGACGAACGCGTCGTCCTCGCCGGTCTCGCAGAGGAAGATGTTCTCCGGCTTGATGTCGCGATGGACGATCTTCTTCTCGTGCGCACGCGACAGCGCGCGCGCCACCTGCAACACCACTCCGGCCACTTCGCCGGGAGAGAGCACGCGGTCACGCTCTATGCGCGCGGCGAGATCTTCGCCCTCGAGAAGCTCCATCGCGATGTATGGCAGGCCGGTCGCCGTCACACCGTGATCGAACATCTGCACGACGTGCGGGCTCTTCACTTCGGATGCCGACGCCGCCTCGCGCTGGAAGCGCGCGACGATCTCGGGGTTCTTCGCCAGATCACCGGTGATGAACTTCACGACCACGTCGCTCTGCAGCCCGAGGTGTCGCGCGATCCAAACGGTGCCCATCCCGCCTGCGCCCAATTGCCGCACCAAGCGCAGGCTCGGGGTAATCAGGACCTCTGGGCGAAGCTCGGTCATCCGGCAGAAGCGGATGATCGAGCGAGGATCGCGGTGCGTCAACGCGAGCGCCAGGGCGCGCGCTGAGCCGGCCACGGCGCGTCCGGTCCACGCCCAATATCGCGCTGAGTACTTCGCCGCCCCTGCCCTACGGCTCGATCCCACGCTGGAACATCGATGGGGCAGGGCCCCGAGAGAACCCGAAGCCACGTCGACGAGAACGCGAGCACGAAGGTGATGGTCGGCGCGCCCTTTCGTATGCGCCAACGGACCTGTGCGGCCCGCTGCGTCGCGACCGCTCCTGCCTTCGGCGCGCTCGAGGCGCTCGCAGGAGACGATGCGACCAGGGCAATTGTGCAGCAGCCTGCTGCACCATTGGCTCGTCGGGCCAGGCCGCCGCAAAAGCGCGCATGTATCTGAGGTTCCGCGGCGAGAGCCCCTTCATCTCGGGGTAGGCCGCGCGCAGGTCGGCCGCGAGGCGGTCGATGACCCTGGCCCCCCAGCCCTCTTGCTTCTGCTGCGCCAGCACCACCCGCCCGATGTCCCAGTAGAGGAGGACCATCGTCGCATTGGCGGCCATCACCACACGGAGCCGCTCGCGCTGGTCGACGTCCTTGGTCGCGCGGGCGAGCGGCGCGTCCCAGACGTACAGCATCAACGCGCCCTTCAGGACGAAGCGTGGGCGGTGCGGCGTCTTCGACAGCCGATAGAGGAACCGCTCCATCGCGTAGTACTGCAGCAGCTCCTGAAACGGCCGCTTCGATGTGCGCGCGTGATTCTGGAGACGGGCGTGCACGGACGCGGAGAGGTTCTTGGCGGTCACGACATCGCCTCCAGGTAGGGCCGCATCCCGCGCTCGACGTGGCGCATGCGGGCATACTTCAGAAGGACGTGGAGCTTCTTGCGGCGGCGCTCGCGCCAGAGCCGCATCGCCTCCAGCACCACGTCCATGCCGATCTGGTTCCGATACCGGAAGCAGTCGACGAGGGTCTTCTCGGGGTCGTAGATGCGGACTTGCGTGCCATCGAGCTCGTGCGTCTCGATGCCGTCGTGGAACGCCGGCCCAGAGAACCAGAAGAAGCGGGTCGGTGGGTAGTCGAGGCGGGGCTTCCTCGTCCCGCGCTCGAGCGCCACGTCGATGGCGTGCGGCACCTGCGTGGTCAGCTCGTGGAACGACAGCGCCGAGACGAGGCACAGGACGCCTTGCGGGACTCGGGTCGCGACGGTGACGAGATCTGGGTGCGCGAGCGGCGCGAGGGACGCGAGCCGATAGAGCCCTCGCGTGACGGACTCGACGACGCCGACGTCGCGCATGCCATAGAGCGTCTTGCGATTGATGCCTAGCCGCAGCGCTTCGGACATGCGGAGCGCGCCGCCATGCTGGCGGAACAGCTCGATCCCACGCTCGAAGGCTCAGGCACCCACGGGGACATGTTGCGTTCAAAATTTTGAAGATGTGAAGGCGATTTGTCTGCAGGGGCAGCTCGGGGAGGCGGGGGCTCGCCGCGCATGCGACGAGCACGTTTCGTGATCGCAGGTGATCTCGCCTGTGATCTCGCGATCGCGAGCGATCACCAGGGAGGTAGTTGTCGTTGCGGTTGCCCGCGCGGCCTGGCAGGAGCCGAGCGTCAGGACCCTCCTCGGTCGAACCCTGCCAGGGATCACCTCGTTCCGCTGCGCCCGTGAAGGAACGGCACGCTCGCGCTCATTGCGTCGGGCGACGCGCCGTCACATATTCGCCGATTCAAGATGCGTCGCTGCGCACCACGCACCACGTCAGCTAGCGCTCGCCGGAACGACGCCGCGCACGCACGGCGGCGCGCGGAAGGGTGCGGGCCGACCGCGGCGTGCAATGCGCTCCGGTACGTGTTGACGAATCACGTGAAGCACGCGGCGCAGGCCGGTAGTCGCGCGCCCGAGAGCCCGCGGCTGCTGCGTTCGCTGCTGACGGCGGTCCAGCATCCGCCGCGCCCCATCGCCGGGATCACCGTGCTCGACCCCGAGATCCCGCGCGAGGCGCGCTCGACAAGGGCATCGTGCTGGACGTGCATGTCGTACTCGAGGACGACCGCGCCTCGACATCGAGATGCAGGCCGAAAGGGGCCGGCGTTCCGCAACCGCGCCCCTACTACTGGGCCCGCGCGTTCGGCGGCCAGATCGAGCGGGGCGGCGGCTACCACGAGCTGCGTCCCGTGATCAGCGTGCTCTCCTCGACTACGCCGAGCTCGGCGCGAAGCGGCTACATTCGATCCTCCACCTCGTCGAGGCGCTCCGGACGGAGATCGAGCGCACAAGCGCTGGCCCGAACGCGCCGACGAGTAGCACCGCACGCGATGCGCGGCGCACGACACCCGCGTCAGGCGTCCCCGTGCGCAGAGCTGTGCGTAGAAATGGAGACACGCGCGCGCGTGGTCTATCGTGGGTCGGTGCATTCCTTGCTCCTCGGTCCGCCCTTTGGAGGTCGCATGGTTCGCTGGGTCTCGCTCGTCGTCGCCGCCGTCTGCACCGCGTGCTCCGGGAGCTTCGATGTGGCGGCGGTCCCGGACGACGGCGGGGTCGATGCCAGCGACGACGCCACTAGCGACAGCAGCGCAGCGACGGACACCAGCACGACCGACACCGGAACGGGCTCCCCGACCGACTCCGCGCCGCAGGACGGCACGTCGAGCGACGGCATCGCGCTCGACACGCGCGTCGTCGAGAGCGGCACGGGCGTTTGCCCCCCGGCGAATCCCGCGGAGCTGTGGGTCGACCAGAGTTCCAAAACGGGGAACGGATCGTCGGACTGTCCGTTCACGACCATCAGGGCCGCGCTGACGTACGCAGCGACGCTCCCCGTGAGCCAGCGCACGGTCCGCGTGCGCGGAGCCGGGGCCGGGGGTGGGCTCGTCAAGTACGTCGAGACGGGCCCGGTCTTCATCCGCAACCAGATGCGGCTGCTCGGTGACGGTGTGGAGAAGGTCGTCATCACCGGCGGCGGCGCGTGCGGCACCGCGGTGAACTGTGTCGTGGCGATCGAGGGCGGGGGAATCCTCGAGGGTGTGCTCGTCGACGGGGGAGGGATGCGCCACGCGATCGTGGGGGGCGCCATGATCGACGGATCCCCGCCGACCATCCGCAACACATCGGCGACCGGCTCGGTCGGCGAGAACATGGCCGGCATCCTCGTCACGAGTGGCGCGAACCTCGGGCCGAACGTCCAGAGCTACAGCAACCGTGTCGGCGTGTTCGGCTTCGGGCAGGATCGGCTCTCGGTCACCGGCGTGGGCAACGCGTTCGATCGCAACGCCGAGCACGGCATCCTGCTCGTCGGGGCGGCGCCCATGACGTTCGAGGGGGGAAGCGCGAGCGAGAACGGCATCAACGGCATCCGCATCGCGCCGCCGGCGGCCTCGTCGCCCGTCTATTACATCGGCGGGCTCGTCGCGAAGAAGAACCTCGACGCCGGAGTCCGCGTCACGTCGCCGACCGCCACCCTCAAGATCCGGAGCAGCGTCCTGCTCGACAACCGCATCGGCCTCGTCTTCCAGTACGGCGCCAACAACGTGCTCGACATCGGCAGCACGCCGAGCGCCGGGATGAACACCTTCGGCGTGGGCGGCGTCGGCGGGAACAACAACGTGCGCGGGGGGATCTGCCTCATGGGTGTGCGCGGGCCGATCGAAGGGCTCGGCAACAAGTGGTCGTCGTGCGGCGTCCTCCCGATCGGCGGGACCGGGCCGTCGAGCGGGCAGGTGTACGGGATGACGGCGTGCGACGTCATCGACAACTTCCGCGACATCTACTGGGAGACGAGCAACACCGCGATCACCTCGAACCCGGTGAACACCGGGACGTGCACCGTCGGCCCCTGAGCGCTCGGTCCGGAATCTTCCGTTCGCTGACACCGCCCCGGCGTCCTCGTTGCCTGCGCTCACCCACACCTCGGTTCACAGGAGGCGGGGAGGCGGGAGTCTGTGAAGGTCTGCCGATCGCTGCGCCGACGCATGCCATCGATGCTGGCCACCGGCCCCGCCGACAGGAAGAAAAACCTGGAATGCCCCGAGGCCATGACAGCGTCCATGCGCGCGCGCGGCAGCACATCACTGTCTCCCCGCCTCCCCGCCTCCCTGTGATCGGCCGTGTGGCGACGAACGCAAGAGGGGCGCCTCGGCGAACGAGCGCTCAATCGAGCGGGGGCATCGAGACGAGCGGCGTGCCCTGCTGCGACCAGTAGATCTGGAGCGCTTCGCGCGCGACCACGTTCGCCTTCACCTTCCACACCGGATCGTTCACCACCAGCGCGGCGATCGCGACCTTCGGTGCGGACTTGCCCGCCTCGCGTGCGTAGCCGACGAACCAGGTGAAGAGCTTCACCGGCTGCGCGCTGTTGAGCGTGCCGGTCTTCCCCGCGACCTCGATCCCGGGGAGGAACGACTTCCCCTTGGCGTCGTGGAACGCCTTGTACGAGGTGCCCTGCGACACGGTCTCGAGCATCATCTTCTCGACCGAGCTCGCGGTCGCGGGCTCGATCGCCTTGCGCAGGGTGAAGGGTGCCGGCGCCTTGTAGATGACGTTCGGGCCGTCGATGATCTCGCTCACGATGAAGGGCCGCATCATGACGCCGCCGTTGGCGATGGTGCCCGCCATCACGGCCGCGTGCAGCGGCGAGAGGGTGGTGTTCCAGAAGCCCGCGGCCGTGCGCGCGAAGCCGAGGGTGTCCGTCGGGAGCTCGATCTTCGACGCCGTCACCGGCACGTCGAACGGGATCGGCGTGCCGTAGCCGAGCTGCGCGGCGATCGCGTGCAGATCGGGACCGGAGAGCTTGCGCGACGCGAGGCGCGCGAAGATCGTGTTGATCGAGCGCCCCATCGCCTGCGCCAACGTCGCGCAGTAGGTGTCGTGCTTGGGGTCGTCCTTCAGATCCGACGCGGTGATCTTCTGCTCGCCACCCGAGTAACACATCTTCAGGTCGGTCGAGACGCCCGCGATCTGGATGAGCGCGGCGCCCGTGACGACCTTGAAGACGCTCGCCGAAGGCGCGAACGCGTCGACGTTGAGATCCTTCGTCCCGCCGTGGTCGTCGCGCGAGACGTACGCGAGGATCTTCCCCGTCGCAGGGTCGAGCATCACCACCGCGGCCTGCGGCAGCTTGTGCTTCGCGAGGACGCGCTGGAGCGCGATCTGGAGCTTGGGATCGACCGTGAGCCGAGCGACCCTGCCTGCGGCCGCGGACGCGACGGCGCCGTTGTCGTCGATGGCGATCGAGTGGAGGTCGAGCCCCGAGAGCGCGGACGGGGGCTGGAACGCCTTTGCCTGTGACGCGTCGACCTTTGGCGCGGCAGGTGTCGCGACGGACGCGGACGGCGCCGGGTTGGGCGCACCTTCCGAGCGACGGATCGCTGTCGGTGCGAGCGCGCAGACGAGCGCGACCGACACGGCGACCGATGCGGCCCGACGCGGACGCGCGACCGCCGCCTGCTGTCCGACGCGCGCGAGCTCCTGCCCGCGGACCAAGGTCTTCCTTACGGTGCTCGTCACGCCGCTGCGAACGCTCGCCGCGACGGAACGCATCCCGCCGCTGCGCATCCACGCAGTGACCCCGCGTCTCTTCGGCGGCTCGCCCGCATCGGAGTGCGTCGGGAGCGGAGTCCGCTCCTCGGGAGCGTCTTCGATTCCGACCTCGACGCCAGCAGGCGTCTCGGTCGCCGCATGCGTCGGGGTTCCCTCGTCGGGCCGTGCCATCCGGCGGGGGTACCGGACTGAGCCGAGCGCGGCCAAGTTCCCACCGGGGGCCGGATTCCCGTGGTTTCATCGACGTGCTTGCCTGGAGGCTTAATTCGAGACGCCCGACGGCCGTCCACCAGAGCCTCGAAGGGGTAACGCAGCATGGCTCGCAAGGACTCGGTCAAGACGAAGTCGCCCGTCCAACCGTCGAAGACGACGGTCACGGGGATGCGCGCGGTGAATCCTGCGAGCAAGGAGTTGATGGCCGCGTTCGCGAACCCGACCGCCTTCGAGGCGATGCCGGAGTCACGGCCGCGGGAGAACTTCAATGACATCGTCGGCGCGGACGACGTGATGAACGCCACGGAGTTCCTCGCGCACGCGAAACAGGTCGACGAGCCGCAGGTCGACGAGGCGGAGGTCCGCCGTCTCGAGGTGATCAACGAGACGCTGCAGCAGGAGCTGAAGCAGGAGCGCGCGGAGATCGAGCGTCTCGGCGCCGAGCTCGATCGCGTCGTCGCCTCGCTCGATCAGGTCCACGCCGAACGGGATCGCTTCGCGCTCGAGCGCGACGAAGCCATCGAGGCGCATCAAGCGGAGACGCGTCGGTCGCGCGAAGTCGACGAGTCGCTGGTGGGCGACGTCACCGAGCTGCGGGCGAGCGTGGAGCGGATGCGCACGGAGATCGATCGCCTGAGCGTCGAGCGCGACGAGGCGATCTCGCGCGCCGACGCGACCCGCAAGGACGATCAGCGCGCGCGCACGCAGAAGACGCACGACGAGGGGGACCTCCTCGAGATCGTCAAGAAGTCGCACGAGAACGAGGTGTCTCAGCTGACGCGCGAGCGTGATCGCGCCGTCGCCGAAGCTGGCCGCGCGACGCGCGAGCTCGAGGAGTGGCGCGCCCTCGCCGACTCCGCGACGAAGACCGGCGATGAGGCCACGGCGCGCGTGTCCGAGCTCGAGTCCGAGGTCGAGCGCATGCGCGCCGATCTCGATCGCCTCGGCCGTGAGCTCGAGGACACGCGCGGCGAGGCGAAGACCGCGCGCGAGGATGCGACGCGCACGAAAGAGCAGGCCGACGGCGCGAAGGCGAAGGCCGCCGAGCTGCTGCGCGAGCGCGACGGACTCCGCACCGAGGTCGAGGAAGCGCGCGACGCCGAGTCGCGCGTGGCGCGCGAGCGAGACGAAGCGCGGAAGTCGCTCGAGCGCGCCCAGCGTGAGGCGCAGGAGAACGGCGACGACACGCGCGGCCGGGCCGAGCGCGCAGAGACCGAGCTCGGGACGGTGAAGGAGGAGCTCGTCGCGGTGCAGTCGCGCCTCGACATCGGGCTCGCCGAGCTGGCCGAGCGGAAGAACGAGCTCGAGCTCGAGACCTCGCGTCGCACGCTCAGCGAGCAAGAAGCGAAGCGCACGCTGACGCAGCTCGAAGAGGATCTCGGCAAGGCGCGCGAGGAGGCCGCGCTCGCGAACGAGGAGCGTGACACCGCGCGGCTCGCGGCGAAGCGCACCGAGCAGATCGCTCGCGAGGTCGTGGCGCGCGCCGATGCCGCAACGAAGTCGGAGGCCGAGGCTTCGGACGCCGCCGCGCGTCTCGAGAAAGAGCGCGACGAGGCGCTGGCCGAAGCGCGCCGCGCGAAAGACGAAGCGAAGCGGCGGGAGCAGCTCGCCGAGAAGGCGACGACGACCGCTGCACGCCTCGAGAAAGAGCGCGACGACGCGCGCATCGAGGCGACGCAGGCGCGCGAGACCGCACGCTCTTCTGCGAGCGAGCGCGATCGCGCCGTGGCCGAGCGCGACGAGCTCCGACTCGCGCACGAAGAGGCCGTCGCGGCCCGCGAAGAGGCCGCGCAGAAGCGGCAGAAGGCGCGCGAGGAGCGCGACGCCGCGAGCACCGAGCGCGACGCCGCCGTCGAGCGCGCCGAGGCCGCCGCACGCGACGCGAACGATCTGCGACGCACGATCGACCGGCTCACCACCGAGCGCGACGAAGCGATCGTGAGCGTCCGTCGCCTCGAGGGCGATCGCGACGCGACGACGGGCTCGCTCACGCGCGTCACCGCGGAGCGCGCCGAGGCACGCGAGGCCATCGCGAAGCTCCAGACCGAGCGTGACTGGGCGCGCGAAGCGATGGCGCGCATCACCGCCGATCGGGATCGCGCAGTGCGTGCGCTCGAGGACGCGCGCGAGCAACGTCACGTCGCGCGGCAGACAACGATCGAGCTCGAGGCGGAGCGCGAACGTCTCCGCGAGACGATCGCACGCTACGAAGCCGAACGGAGCGGGAACAAGGGGGACGAGAGCGCCCAGCTCCTCCGCGCGCGCACCGAGCGTGACGAGGCGTTGCGCGAAGGCCTCCGTCTGCGCGGCGAGCTGAACGACGCGATGACGCGGATGCATCGGCTCGAGCACGCGATCGTCGACGATCGCCCCTCCGCGACGGACCGCACGGAGCGTCCTTCTGCGCCGGAGCGTCCTTCCGCGCCGGAGCGCGCTCGCCCGGAGCCCGCGCGCAACGGGCCGCCGCCGAACCTCTCCGCGAACCGGATGGGCGCGGTGCGGCCGCTCGGGTCGTACTCGATGTCCGGCCCGAGCGACGAGCGCGTGGACGTGATCACGCGCCGCCCGCCGCCGAACAAGCCGTAGCCAGAGCTGGGCGGAACGTCCCCTCTCCCGTCAACCCCCGTAATCACGGGGGTTTGCCGGTTTTTGTTGGGGTTGACCCACAACGTCACGTGCTTAGGTTGGCGCGGAAATTGAGGGCGTCGCCGTTGCTTCTCCACGAAGAGAGGCGCGGTCGGCTTCCCGGAGTGACGAGGCGTGTGCTACGGCCCCGCCTCTTCCGCACGACTTACGACCCGCGATTCTGGAGGACTGTCTCTCATGGGCAAGATCATCGGTATCGATCTCGGTACGACCAACTCGGTCGTCGCGATCATGGAGGGGAAGGAACCCCGTGTCCTCGAGAACGAGGAGGGGTCCCGCCTCACTCCGTCGGTCGTCGCGTGGGACGACAAAGGCGAGGTCCTGGTCGGGCAGGTCGCCAAGCGTCAGTCCGTGACGAACCCGGAGAACACGGTCTATTCGATCAAGCGCTTCATGGGCCGCCGCTTCGACGAGGTCGGCGAAGAGCTCAAGCGCGTCCCGTACAAAGTCGTCCGTGGCGCGAACAACGACGTGCAGGTCGACGTCCGCGGCAAGAACTTCTCGCCGCCCGAGGTCTCCGCGCGCGTGCTGATGAAGCTGAAGAAGGCCGCCGAAGAGAAGCTCGGCGAGAAGGTCACGCAGGCGGTCATCACCGTCCCCGCGTACTACAACGACGCGCAGCGCCAGGCGACCAAGGACGCCGGCCGCATCGCCGGCCTCGAGGTGCTCCGCATCGTCAACGAGCCCACCGCGGCAGCGCTCGCCTACGGTCTCGACAAGAAGAAGGACGAGATCATCGCGGTCTACGACTTCGGCGGTGGCACCTTCGACATCTCGATCCTCGAGGTCGGTGACAACGTCGTCCAGGTCATCAGCACCAACGGCGACACGCACCTCGGCGGTGACAACATCGACGAGCGCGTGATGGACTGGCTCGTCGCCGAGTTCAAGAAGGACAACGGCATCGACGTCTCGAAGGACAAGATGGTCATCCAGCGCCTGAAAGAGGCGGCGGAGAAGGCCAAGATCGAGCTCTCGTCGACCAACGAGACGACGATCAACCTGCCCTTCCTCACGGCCGACGCGTCGGGCCCGAAGCACATGAACGTGCGCCTCTCGCGCTCGAAGCTCGAGCAGATGATCAGCGACCTCGTGGAGCGCTCGATGAAGCCCGTTCGCAAGGCGCTCGCCGACGCGAAGAAGACCCCGAAGGACATCCAGGAAGTCGTCCTCGTCGGCGGCTCTACGCGCATCCCGCTCGTGCAGAAGGTCGTCAAAGACTTCTTCGGCAGGGAGCCCCACAAGGGGGTCAACCCGGACGAGGTCGTGGCGATCGGCGCCGCGGTGCAGGCCGGCGTGCTCTCCGGCGACGTGAAAGACCTCGTCCTTCTCGACGTCACCCCGCTGTCGCTCTCGATCGAGACCCTCGGCGGCGTGTCGACCGTGCTGATCCCGCGCAACACCACGATCCCGTTCCGGAAGAGCGAGACGTTCTCGACCGCGTCCGACAACCAGACGTCCGTCGAGGTGCACGTGCTCCAGGGCGAGCGACCGATGGCCAAGGAC
>JBKJQC010001182.1:0-7569 GCA_046593995.1 Polyangiales bacterium | reverse complement strand
TGCGCTTGGTCTCGCCGATGGCGAACGCGTTCATGTGGAACGTGAGCTGCTGGCCGGGATCCGTGCGCGGCGGCTGATCGGGGCGAGCGTCCGCGTCGTTGGTCGCGAACATCGGATCCTTCGCGTTCGACTGGATGATCCACGTCTTCGCCTTCACGAAGGGCTCTTCGATCCACACGCCGAGGTCGACGTTCGGCGAGGTGGTGTCGCCCGCGTTCTTGATCGTGAGGTCGACGACGTACTCGTCCCCCTCGACCTTGTCCGCGAAGGACTTGGAGGCGCCGTCGTCGAAGCGATCGTCGCCGCCGTTCTGCGTGACGCCGAGCTCGTAGCGCGGCCCCGGCTGCGTGACCGGCCCGCCCCCCTCCGTCGGGCAGTCGCTCGGGTGGGTCGGGCTCGGATCGCTGATGTCCGCCGTCGGCTTGCCGCAGCTCGCGCAGATCTGCGCCCGGTTCGGGTAGCTGAGCGCGTACGCCTTGTACCCGGCGGTGCCCGTCTCCTTCAGGCCGTAGGGCACGCGCACGTAGCCCCAGATCTTCTCCTGGTATGGATACTCACCGGCCGCGAGGGCGCCCGCATCGCGGTACGGCTTGCGATCGGCGGGGTACGCCGGGTTGTTCGGGTTGTTGCTGAACGCGAAGCCGTTGTAGGCCCACGTCGCGAAGTACCAGTCCTCGATGATGTCGACGCGACGATCGCCGACGCTCGGGCCGTACTGCCATTTGCCGCCGTAGATCTGGCTCCCGACCGAGACGTAGTAGCCGGGGTCGCCGGCGACGCGGTTCGGGTCGTAGGTCGGCGCGGCGTGCGCCTGATCCATGCCGCTCGTGACCTGCATCAGGCCGTAGCCGCAGTCGCACGCGACGATCGTCTTCTGCGTACCGTCGACGCGCGACGACGGCGTGGTCGTCTTGCAGAACTGGTTCCAGCCGACCGACTCGTGCGCGGAGACGGCCTTGAGGAGGACGCACGGGTAGTGCGCGGGCACCTGCGTGGGCGCCTTCGGCTTGCCGTCGCCGTCGGTGAGCGTGAGCGAGTAGTTCCAGCCGAGAGCGCCGTATTTCGCGGGGCCGGCGGAGATGCGGTCGAAGATGTCCGACAGCTCCGCGAAGGTCGGATCGTTCTTCACGACCGGATTCACGCGGCAGCGGATGTTGCTCCGCCAGGGGCACGAGTGCAGCTCGGTGCCGAAGCTCGGGCAGTACTGCGCGCCCGATCTCCGAACGAAAGTGCCCGTCACTGCGACCGTCACGAGGACGGCGGCGATGGCTCCTCTGCGCCTCACGACGCACCTCCCGGGGTCGACACGAAGCCCATCGGCACGACGTAGTGGGTCACGGGCACGTCGAGCGTGATCGCGGTGCCGGTCGCGACGTCGAACGCGAACACCGTCGGCGGTCGACTGTCGGTCAGTGGCGCGCCGAGGACCGCCGGCGTGTGCCGCACCGCGAGCCAGCGGCCATCGAACGAAGCGTGCGTCGCTGCGTCGGATCCATCACCGAGCGGCGCGAGCAGGCGATGGCGCGGACCGCCCGCGCTCGAGAGGGCGCCTCCCACGTTCGACCCACCGGGGACGAGGAGCGCGAGACCGTGATCGCCGTCGCTCGACAGGGCGACCTCGCCGGTCGTGAGCGCGAACGGCATCGCGTGCTCGTTCGCGGTCGAGTGCACGACGCGGAGCGTTCCGCCCGAGACATCGAGCGCGTAGACGCCGTATCCCCCGGGCACGAACGCGGCGAACACGACGGCCTTGTGCGTCGCGTCCCAGGAGAAATCGCGCGCGAGCGGCGGCACGCTCGGGAGCAGCGTGCGCGTGGCGCCGGTCGCCGGATCGAGCGCGAAGAGCGTCGCGCCGTCCTTCGTGAGGTGCTGCACCACGAGCTCGCCCGTCTGCGCGATCGTCGTCGCGAGGAACGCCTGGTACCCGCGCCCCTGCCAGAGCGTGCGCGTCGTCCCGGTCACCGGATCGACGTCGTCGATCGAGAGATCGTCGGTGCGGAAGATCAGCTGCTTCGACTCCGCGACCGTCGGCTCCGCGCCGTCGCTGCCGCGCGCGACGATCACGCGTCCGGTCTTGGTCACGTACGGCGTCGCCGCCCGCATGATGTCCCCCGTGAGGCGCGTGGCCTTGCCCGCTTCGACACGGAAGAGCGCGCCATCGTAGCTGCTGTTCCGCAGCGGCGTGTCCTCGGACGCGACGACGAAGGCGGTGTCGCCGAGGAGCGCGCCGCGCCACGTCGAGCCCAACTTGTGTGTGACGACGCCGAGCGTCGCGAGCTTCGCGACACGTGCGGTCGGATCGATGTTCGCGAGGGCGACCTCGGCCGAGAGTCCGTCGACTGCCCCGTGCACGACGCCGAGGCGCGCGGCGGGGGCGATGGGGGCAGGCGTCGGATCGCCTGCGTGCGCAGCCGGCGCATCGCGTCGCGTGGACCACGCCATCCCGGCGGCGAGCGCCCCCACGGAGAGGACGGCGAAGACTCCTAGCCGGAAAGCGGGTTGCATGCGTGCGCGAGTCTAGCAGCCACGATGAGCCTCGGACGAACAGCCCCGTCGGTTTCGTCGTGATGGCACGACGCGCACTCTCACCGGTGTCTCGCCCACATGACGGCCGCGTGATGGCGCGACGCGTTCCGCCGATTCAGCCCGCGTCGCCCGTCGAGCGGACGCAGCGGAGCCCCACCCCCGGGTAGCCGGCGGAGGCCGCCGCGCGTCGCGAGCCGACGCGGAAGGTCGCGGGATCGGCCGGATCGAACGCGGATCCGCCGCGGAAAACGAAGTTCGAGCCTTCGACCGACGACGTCCACTCCCACACGTTGCCCGCGAGATCGAAGATGCCGTCACGCGCGCCGCTGGCGAAGGACTTCACCGCACACGAGCCCGCGGGACGACCGGGCCACGACGGATCCTCGCCGTGCTTGTCTTTCCCCTGCCAGCAGAGTCGCTCGGGATCGTCCGCCGCGAGCGGCGCCGCGTTGCCCCAGGGATACACGTATCCGAGCGGTCCGCCGCGCGCGATCCACTCCCACTCTTGCTCGGTCGGCAGCCGCTTGTCGACCGATGCGCAGAACGCCTTCGCCTGCGTGAGGTCGACGCAGTTGATCGGATCGCTCTCGCGCCCCGGGATCCCGTAGTTGCAATACGTGCGGTTCGGCGGCGCGGCGCACGATCCCGTCGCGACGCACGCGCGGTACGCGGACTCGGTCACCTCGCTCGCGTCGACGCACAGCGAGTCGATGGAGACGATGCCGCCCCCGGCGACCGGCGTGAACCTCCCTGAGACGACCGCGATCATGCCCGCGGGACACGCGCCGGCGTCGGCCGAGCTCACATCGGTGGCGGCGTCGCTGCAGTTGCCTTCGCAGGCGCCCTTCTGGAAGTCCTGCACGCCGGTGAGGTAGATGCACCCCGAAGCGCTCGACACGCTCGCGAGCACGAGCACGAGCGCGATCGCAATCGCCATCGCATTCGCCATCGCATTCGGGAGAGGCCAGGCCGCGCGCATGTGCGTGTCACCCACTTCAGAATCGACCCGAGAGGCCAAGACCGCCGCCGCCACCGAGCACCGACGCATAGGGTACGACCGCTGGGGACGCGACGTCCTTTTTGGCGCCGCGCGCAGGCTCGCTCGCGAGGCCGACGACGAACAGCGTCGCGCCGATCGCCACGACGCCGAAGCCGATCGTCGAGATCGTCGCCCAGCGTCGGGTGCCGTCGAGATCGTCGTGGCTCGACGGCGGACAGACACCGCCGACGCACGCGTCCTTCACGCTCGACGCGCTCGTGAGCGCGAGGATCCCCGCGCCTGCGCCGACCACGAGGCCGACGCCGCCGGCGATGCCGCCGACCCATCGGAACGTCGTGGGCCACGTGCTCGCTCCCGTGTCTCGAGAGGGCGTGTCTCCGGGGGGCTGCGTCGGGCCGACGATCGCCGGCTGCTTCGGCAGCTCTTTCGGAGGGGGCTTCTTCTCGTCGCCATCGCCGCTCGGCTTCGGGAGCTCGATCGTGATCACCCGATCGTGCTCCCCCTCGGTCGCGACGAACGTGGCGGTGCCCTCGGTCTTCGCGCGGACGGCGAGCACGTGCTTGCCCGGATCCACCGGGAGCGGCGCCGCGAGCAGCGCGGGGTCGAGCGCCTGACCGTCGAGCGAGGCTGCCGTCAACGCGTCCGCAGGCGTGATCTTCAGCACCACCGTCGGCACGCGCTTGTCGAGCTCGTCTCCGAGCTGCTTCGCCTCGTCGCGCGCGGCGAGCGACTTCGCGGACTCTGCCGCCTTCTTCTCGAGCCCGTCGATCGAGCGGAAGATCCTCCGCGCCTCGACGAGGTGGCCGAGCATCGCGTGCGTGCGCGCGTACTCGAGCGCGGTGATCGGCGTCGGCGCGAGCTCGTACGCGCGGCGGAAACGCTCGAGCGCGGGGCCGAGCTTGCCGAGGTCGCGGAGCTCCTTCCCCTCGGTGAAGAGGATGCGTGCGGCGTCCTTCTCGGCGTCGCTCGACTGCGCGAGGACGCGCGTCGAGACCGGGAGTGACGCGCCGAGGACGCACAGCGCGGTGAGAGCCGCGACCGCGCGCTTCACTCGATGTCCTCGAGCTTCTTCGTGCCGGTCGCGCTCGGCGGAGGCTTCTTCGCCGTCGCGCTCGCCGCGGTCTTCGCGGAGGAGAGCGGCTTCACCGTCACGGCGCTCGATGGGAGCGCCGACGGCGCGACCGCCGCGGACGCCGCGACCGACGGAGCCGAGGCGCTCGCCGGCGGCTCGGCCTCGACGTGCTTCGCGGTGTTGCTCGCGAGCGCGCTCGTCGTGGAAGCGCTGGTCGTGCCGGGGCTCGTGGCCGCGGGGTCGCTCCCGCGACGACCGAGCGTGAACGCGATGCCGACGGCGACGATCAGCACCAGAGCTGCAGCGCCCGCCCAGCGCGCCCGGCTCGGCGGCTCCGGAGCGGAGATCGCCCCGTTCGACTCGCGCACGCCGCGCGAGATCGGCGTCTCGGTGTGCGGCGCGTCGTGCCCGGGACGCCCGGGCACCGTCGCGTGCTGCGCGACCTCGATGCGGAGCGGGGCGATTTGTCCCTCGCCGCTGCGCGGTGCGCCTTGCGAGCGCGGCTGCGAGCTGCGCGGCCCCTCGAGCGTCGGCATCGGGTGCGGCGCGACCTCGAGCCGCCCCGAAGCGAGCGTGCGATCGCTGTTCACCGAGGGCTCGCGGACGGTGAGCTCCATCTTTGTCGGATCTTCGGCGAGGCGATCGAGCGGCAGGAGGAACCGCTTCGTGGACTCGACGCCGGCCTGCTCCTGGATGACGCGAACGAGGCGCTCGAAGTCCTCGGCGAGGGTGAGCGCGTTGTCGTAGCGGTCCTTCGCCTGGATGGCCCACGCCTTGAGGAAGAACTGATCGATCGCCTCGGCGGTCGCGCTCGAGAGATCGCCCATCCCCTCGGATCCGCGCGGCATCCCGCGGGTGTGGACGCGCAGCGCGATGGCCGCGGCCGTCTCCTCCGCGCAGGGGCGTCGGCCCGTGATCAGCTCGTAGGCGAGCACGCCGACCGACCAGAGATCGGCGCGGTGATCGAGATCCCTCGCGCCGAGGAGCTGCTCGGGCGCCATGTACACCGGGGTGCCGGTGAGGCTGCCGCTCTTGGTCCCCGACGACGTGTCGCCGACCACCTTCGCCACGCCGAAGTCGAGGAGCTTCACGAAGCGCTCGGGCGTACCGACGTCGCAGAGGAAGATGTTCGCCGGCTTCACGTCGCGATGGATGAGCCCCTTCGCGTGCGCGCGGGCGAGCGCGCGGCAGACCTGCGTGACGATCGCTGCGGCTTCGTGCAGACCGAGCCGGCCGTGCGTCGCGAGGTAGCGCGAGCAGTCCTCGCCTTCGAGGAGCTCCATCACGATGAACGGGATGCCGTCCTCGGTGACGCCGTGATCGAAGATCTGCGCGACGTGCGGGCTCTTCACCTGCGCAGCGGCCTCGGCCTCGCGCGAGAAGCGCTCGCGGGCTTCGGTGTCGGTCTCGCGGCCGGCGAGGATGAACTTGACCGCGACTTGGGTCTTGAGCGTGAGGTGATCGGCGAGCCAAACGGCTCCCATCCCTCCGGCGCCGATGGATCGGACGAGCCGAACCTGCGGCGTTACATGCTCCCCGGCGCGCATCCCTCTACTTGTTCAGTACCACCCAGCGCGGGTGACGGCAAAAGCTGAACGCGGTGAATCCTGTCCGAGCTGGACAGTACGACGTCACATCTTTCGCACCAACCTGCCACCTGTCGGCGCGGGCACGGGGGTGACGGATTTGAGATACTCGATCATCACGGTCGTCAGCGCGTCGAGGCTCGCGGAAGGGACCGACTCGACGAGCATGGAATAGCCGTCGCCGCCCGCGTTGATGAAGTCGACGGTGGCGAGGCCGATCTCCTTCGTGTCGGCCTTCGCGACGACGGTGCCGTCGTCGAGCGTCACCGAGACGACGCGCGACCCCGGGGAAGCCGTCGGATCGTAGACCACCTTGAACCCTGCGATCTGCGGGAAGGCGCCGTTGGCAGCGGGGAGCGACGAGAAGCCATGTTCGAGCGCCTCCCAGAGGACGCTCCCGCGGATCTTCCGCACCACGGCGGCGTTGCCGTACGGGTGCATGTTGAAGACGTCGCCGACGACGAGATCGAACGGTGGGCCGGCGGCGTAGCCGACCGCAGTGCGGCGCAAGGTCTTGTCTGCCGGCGCATAGGTCGAGGGGAGCCCGGTCTTGATGCCACCGCCGTTGACCATCGCGATCGTCGCGCCGAGGGGCTGGCATCGTTTGAGGAGGGCATCGGCGACGAGATCGCCGAGCGGCGTCTCGCCCACGCGCTCGATCTGCGGGGTGCCCCCGCGTTTGTACTCCTGGTCGATGACCGCGAGCTTCACGTCGAACTTCTCGGGGAGGGCCGAGCGATACGGCGCGAGGATCGCATCGGCCGCCGTGTCGGGTGCGATCATCACCTTCTGACAGGCGCCCGCGTTGCAGGTGTAGCCCTCGCCGCACGCGCTCGAGGGGCACGTCAGGACGCACTTCTTGTCGGTGCACGTCCCGCTCGCGCACTCGGTCGGCAGCGTGCACGCGTCGCCGGGCGGGAAGAGCGCGACGACCGTTCCGACCGCGTCCTTGTTGGTGGCCGACTTCGTCGTGACCTTGCCGTCGACGATCGACACCTTGACGACGCTGTAGCCCTGCCCGCGCTTGCGGTTCTGGACGACGAGCGCGCCGGAGACCGTCGCGTTCACCTTGATGTCGGTGTGATCGGCGACCCACACGTCGACGCCCTGCACGGCCTTCGCGTAGTCGACGATCGCGCCGGTCGGGGTGCCGCTGCCGTCGACCGTGTCCGCGCCGGCGTGGGCGAGCACGACGACGAGGCTGGCGCCGGCATCACGCGCCTGCTTCACGGCCTTGTTCGCCGCGGCGATCGGATCCTCGATGCCGATCGAGCCGAACTTGCCGGGGAACTGGATCGCGAGCAGCGCTGGCGCGCTCAACCCGAGGATCGCGACCTTCGGCTTCGGCGCGGTCTTGCCGACCTCGATCATGTGGAACGGCGCCG
>JBKJQC010001061.1:0-24075 GCA_046593995.1 Polyangiales bacterium | reverse complement strand
ACCCCTCCCCCCGCCTCCCCCGCGTCCGCCGCCAAGCCCGCGGCGCCTCCCGGACCTCCGGCCGAAGCCCAGCCGACAGAGGCCGTCACCCGCAGCTCCGTCGACGCCGCGATCAAGGACGGTCTCGGGAAGTTCCTCGCGCACGGCGAGGTCGAGGCCTCGCTCGTCTCGGGCAAGTTCGTCGGGTGGAAGGTCGTGCAGCTCCACGGCGGCATGTGGACAGGCGTCGATCTCCACCCCGGCGACGTCGTCACGCGCGTGAACGGCTTCCCGATCGAGCGTGATTACGAGGCCGACAAGGCCTTCAAGTCTCTCGCGGTCGCGAGCGAGATCCGCGTCAGCATCCTCCGCGACGGCAAGCCCACCGAGCTCCGCTTCGCGATCGTGGATGGCTGAGACGCCGTGAATCTTTCGCTCGCCTCCACGATGGACCAACAGGGAGCCGGGGAGGCGGGGAGATCAGAGGGAGGTCGAGGATGTGCTGCCGCGCGCGGACATCATCGTCTCGGCGACCATGGTGTCGTCAACGTCGTCGCCTCGCCCGGCAGACCCTCTGGTACCTCCCTCTCGCCTCCCCGGCTCCCCGCCGCCCTGTTTGTCCTGTTTGTCGGCCGCTGAGACGCGCTGACACGCAACTGAGACGCGGTTCGGGTCGACCTCCTCGCAGGAGGTAAACCGTGTCCCGACTGCTCGCGCTCTCGTTCGTGCTCTGTGCGTGTGTCGCCTCGCGCGCGCGCTCCGTAGAAGCCGCGTCGTACGTCGACACGCCGTCGCTCGGTCGCACGACGTTCGGTATCCAAGCCCACGTCGGCTCGCCGCTCGGCACCGACGACGGAGACGCGCGCGCGGCGGTGATCTCGGGCGGCGGGAGCGAGCTCCTCTTCGGCTACGGGTGGGACTCCGGATGGACGCTCTACGGCGTCTTCGGCGCCGCGAAGTGGTCGTCGCGCGGCGCGCTCGCACAGACGCTCCGCGATCGCGACGCCTCGATCCTCGAGGGGTACTCCGGCCTCGCCGTGCGCTGGGTCCCGAACGACGCCGACGTAGGGCCGTTCGTCGCGGCGTCCGCGCTCCTCGACGTCATGCGCATCTCGTCTCCGTCGAACGAAGCGCACGCGGGGGACGCCGTCGGGCTCGCCGGCGGCGCGCAGCTCGGCTTCCGCATGCGCGACGTCACCACCACCAGCGGATGGGAGTGGTGGGCGGCGATCGACGTGCGTCACGCGCGCTTGTCGGCGCCGTACGACGACGCCGAGCGCGTGATCACGACCCGCGTCGCGCTGGCGATCGGGGTCGCGTGGGATGGCGGCCTCCGCTAAATGACCGAGCGTGATTCTCGAACGCTCGGATTGAACACGGAGGCACGGAGGCACGGAGGTCCGTGAAGTGCTGCCGCGCGCACCCAGCCGCGTCTCGCCGGCGATCGCATCGAGGAGAGCCAGGCCTCGAAGCGTCGCGATCGGCAGACTCTCGAGGCTCTCGAACCTCCGTGTCTCCGTGCCTCCGTGTTCAATCGATCAGGTACGCCGAGTTCGAGAATCGAGATCGCTGATTTAGAATCTAGTCAGCCGCTCACTTCGTCATCGTGCGCGTGTACTCGACGTTGCCGTCGCCATCGATGAACTCGCCGGTGAGCTTGTTTCCCTGGATGACGATGTAGAGGAAGCCCACCGTGTTCGCCTGCCAGTAGAACTCGCTGCGGTTCGTGACGACGTCGGTCGTCGCCGCGCCTGCGCCGCTGACGATCAGCTCCGTGCCCTTGCACTGCGGCTTGAGCCACTGGCGGCTGTGATCGTGTCCCGCGATGTACAGGTCGAGCTTGCCGCAGACGTTCGCGTCGAAGAAGTCCTTCACGTTCTTGCCGTTGGCGACGGGGAGCCACGAATACCCCTCGTACGTGCCGGCGTTCCCGTGATCGCCGTTCGAGAGGTAGGGGTGATGGCCGAAGCCGATCTTCCACTGCCCTTTCGCGGCCGCGAGCCAGCCGTTGACTGCGGTCTTCTGATCGGCAGCGTCGCCCCAGAAGATCATGTTCGTGTCGAAGCCGAGCATGTCGACCGAGCCGACGCTGCGGAAGTAGTGCTTCGCGGGCATCTTCCACTTCGTCGACTTCGCGGTGTAGTCGACCTGGTGCTTGCCCTTCCCGAACGGATCGCTGAACGAGAGCTCGCGGCCGGTGCCGCCGCCGCCGTAGTCGTGGTTTCCGAGCACCGCGAAGAACGGGACGGAGACGTTGCCGTACGGCGTCTCGAACTTCGTCGTCCACTGCGGATCGTCGACGCCGCTCACGCCGCTGTCGTAGACGTTGTCGCCGAGGAGCTGCACGAAGTCGCAGCCGTCCTTCGCGCACTTCGCGGCGACCGCGTCGCCGACCTTCTTCTGCCCGTCGTTCCCCTTGCCGGTGTCGCCCATCGCGACGAAGCGGAGCGTGGTCGTCGGTGCGACGTCCGTCGGGGTGCCGGTCGCGGTGTCGGCGGCGTCGCTCGTCGTCGTGCCGCCGGTGTCCGTCGGCGGGCTCGAGCTGTCGGTCGTCGCGCCCGAGTCCTTCGGGGTGGTCGTCCCGCTGTCGTCGCCGGTGCCGTCCGTGTCCTCGTCGTCGACGCCGGTGTCGGCGCCGGTCTTCAGACCATCGCCGTCGGACGCAGCGGACGATCCGCCGCAGGCGACGGCGAGAGACGCGCAGACGAAGACACTCGAGAGACCAAGCCAACGCATGGGAAATGCTCTCCGGGAAGGGTCCCGGAGTATCAACGACGCAAGGGGACCGCGCCAGGAACGGGGCGCGTTTTGACGCGACGCGTTCGTCCATCGCCATAGCTTTCCGTCTTCGCCGTCCGCCGACCACGGCGTGTGGGACAGACACCCCCATGCGACCGCGCGTCCTCGGCGGCGTACGCTCTAGCCCCGTGAGCGAGTGGCAGGTCGAGATGCTGTGGCGCTGCACGTCGTGCAGCGAGAGGAACCTCGGTCGCGACCTCGCGTGCGCGCGCTGCGGGAGCCCGAAGGACGGCAGCGAGACCTACGAGATGCCCGGCGACGTCTCGTCGAACGCCGCGGTGCGCGACGAGTCGCTGCTCCGCATTGCGAGCGGGGGCGCGAACTGGGCGTGCGGCTACTGCGGGAGCGACGCGCGACGACACGACGGCGCGTGCGGTCGCTGCGGTGCGGCGCCGCTGCGCGCGGACCAGGGCGAGAGCCCGTTGCCTGCCGTGTACGCGGTACCGAAGCGACGCTCTCGCGCGCTCGCATGGACGATCGGCGGAGCGATCGCTGCGCTCTTCCTCGTGGGCGTCGTCTCCGCGATGGCGCTGCGGCCGCGTCGCCCGCCGCTGGCCGTGGTGGTGAAGCCGCCGCCGCCCGCGTTCGTCGACGTCGACGCACAGGTCACGAAGAAGAGCTGGCAGCGCACCGTCACGATCGAGCGGCGGCAACTGTGGCCCTTCGAGGGCTTCGTCGAGGCGAAGCCCGAAGGCGCGATCGACGTAAAGAGCCTCGGCCCGCGCGTCCACCACCACGACAGCGTCCTCGACGGTCAAGACACCAAGACGTGGACCGAGCAGGTGCCCGACGGCTACGACACGCAGTCCTACACGGCGAGCGAAGCGTGCGGTCAGACCTGCGTGTCGAAGCCGCAGTCGTGCAAGCCGGTGTGTACGCCGGGCAAGAACGGGTTCGCGAAGTGCAGCAACGTCTGCAGCGGCGGCGGTCAGTCCTGCTCGACGAAGTACTGCACCGTGACCAAGACGCGGCAGGTCCCGCGCACCAAGACCGTCACGAAGTCGAAGCTGGTCCCGCGCTATCGGCAGGAGCCGCGCTACGCGGCGTTCTTCTCCTGGCGCGCGATGGCCTGGCGCATCGTGCGGAGCGTCCCGAAGGGCGGGACCGTCGAGCCGCCCGGGTGGCCGAGCGACGAGGAGCTCGCGCTCACCGACAACGAGCGCAAGACCGCCGTCGAGACGTACGGCGTGACCTTCGGCTACACGCACGAGGGGGAGCCGAGAGAGCTCGCGCTCACACCGGCCGACGAGACCGCGTTCGTCGCGCTCCCGGTCGGGACGAAGCGCAAGGTGCGCGTGCACCGCGCCGGCACGACCGAGCTCCTCGACGCGCCCGCGCCATGAGCCGGTCTCACGGTCGGCGCGATCGCCCCACCGTGCCGACCTCGGCGGGAGTTGGTAGGATCGCGCGATGAACATCGCCGAGCGCGCCCTCGATGCGTTGCTCCGAGCCCCCGTGCTCTCGGAGCGCAGGCTCGCGGCGGTGTGGCTGTTCGGCTCGCACGCGCGCGGCGAGGCCGACATCGAGTCCGACGTCGATCTCGCGGTCCTCTGCCTGCCTTCGCTCGGAAACGACCGGTTCGCGTTGATGGAGCTGGTGGCACGCACGGCGGGAGTCGAGATCGACGTGATCGATCTCGAAACGGCGAACCCGATCCTCGCCTGGGAGGTCCTGACCACGGGTCGAATCGTGGTGGAGCGGGACGAGGAGCACGTCGAGCACTTCGTCCGGCACGCCCGCTTCGCCGCGGAGGATGCGACACGTCGCAACCGGATGGTCGTGCTCGCATCCGTCGATGGGCCCGGAGACCACCTCTCGCAGGTGCTCGTGGCGCTGCGCCGCTTGCGCGCGATGCCTCGAGATCAGCGCGACGCCGATGCGCTCCACCAGCTCGCGGCCGAGCGAGCGTTGCACGTCGCCGCGGAAGCGATCTTCGACATCGGTCACCACGTGCTTGCCGGTCGTGGCCTTCCGATCCCGTCGACCTATCGCGAGGTCCTGCCGGCGCTCGTCCGCGCCGGGGTGCTCGATGCTTCGGTCGAGGCGCGTCTCGTCGGGCTCGCCGGGCTGCGCAACATCCTCGTGCACGACTACGGCGACGTCGATCCCGCGCGCCTATGGGAGCTCGTCGACGGACGGCTCGAAGATCTCGAAGCCGCCCAGAGTGCGTTCGCCGCGCTACGTGAGCTCACGAGCCCGCCGGCGTGACCATGACGCCACGAGGGTCTCGTCTTCGAGCTCCCGCGCTGAGACGTCTCGGTCGCTAGAATGGACTGCGTCGGCTCGGAGCAGGTAGCTTCGGATGATGCGATGGACTTTCGCAGCAAGCTTGCTCGCGAGTCTCATTCTCGTTGGGTGTGAAGGCGACGAGTCGATCGCGACGGCGGATGCTGTCGGCGAGGACGTCACGTCTGCGGACACACTCGATCCGGTGCAGGACGTCGCTCCGGATGCGAGCGAGGACACGGTGCAGCACGCGGACTCGGGCAGCGATGTCGGCGGAGGCGACGCCGCGCTCGACGTGCCCGACGCACGCGACACCGCACCGGTCGATGCGTTCATCGACGCAGCGGAGGTCGGGACCGACGCGCCGAACGCCGAGGGCGGTGAGAACGTCGCGCCGACGATCGAGATCATCCCCTTTGCCGTTGGTTTCGAGGACCTGCCGTTGACCTTCGGAGCAGGCTCCGGCAATGGTGCGCTCACGATTTCGGACGTCGACGTCGGCGCGGGTGCGCTTCGGGTCACGCTCGGCGTCGACCAGGGCACCCTCACGCTGGCTGCCACGAACGGGCTCGTCTTCGCCGCGGGTGACGGCACTGCAGACGGTACGATGACGTTCACGGGTACGCTCGCGGCGATCGACGCAGCGGTCACCGGGCTCCGATACGTGACGCCGGGGAAAGATTGGACGGGCGATGTTTCGTTCAGCATCACCGTCGACGATCAGGGGAACACCGGCACCGGCGGCGCAAGGGTCACCACCAAGACCATCACGATCCACATCCAACGGTACGAGCCGGCACCGACGATTCACCAGACGAGCCTGGGGCCGCTGCTCGCCTTCGAGACGACCACATTGAAGTGCGACGCCTCGGCCACCCACGTCGACGGCGAGCCATTCTGGATTTCGCACAACTGGTACGTCGACGGCGTGCTCGTCCCCGGCGTGAACGTCGCCACGCTCACGGGAGCGTTTTTTGCCAAGGGACAGATCGTCACCTGCATCGTCGAGGCAGTGACGCTGCGTTCACACCCCGCCTATGCGACGACAAACGCCGTGACGATCCAGAACAGCGCACCGACTACGCCGACGGTGGCGATTACACCCTCTCCGGCGTCGAGGAAGGACACGCTCACGTGCGTCGCCGGTGCGTCGAGCGATGCCGACGGCGACACACTCGTGCAGACGTTCGCGTGGACGAAGAACGACGTGCCGCTGGGGATTACCACACCGACGCTCGCGAGCTCGTTCTTCGCGGGCGGAGATGCCATCCGATGCGTGGTGACCGTGAGCGACGGAGCGCTGTCGGCATCCGCGACGAGCGCGCCGGTGGTGATCGGACGCCCCTGAAGGAGCGGTCATCAAGCCCCCGGATACGCGCGCAGTGTCGCGGCGACGGTCGCCGCGTCGAGGTGCGCACGGACGGCGTCGTCGCGCTGGACGAGGGTATCGATCCACTGCGCGAGGAACGGATGCAGGTCGGGCCGATGGCGCGCGATCGGCACGCGCTCGTGTGACAGCGTGGCGAGGCACATCTGCGGATCGGTCGCGTCCTCGATCTCGCACGGCAGCACGACC
Source organism: Polyangiales bacterium (assembly GCA_046593995.1). GTDB lineage: Bacteria > Myxococcota_A > Polyangia > Polyangiales > JADJMO01 > JALHOE01. The sequence continues at coordinate 17,495 of JBKJQC010001061.1, read as the reverse complement.
GGCAGCGCCTTCGTGAGCATGTGGTAGAGCGAGACCCCCGCGGCGTAGACGTCCGCGGACGGGCCGACGCGCTTGAACCCCGTGAGCTGCTCGGGCGCGACGAACGCCGCCGAGCCGCCGATCTCGCGCGAGTCGGTGACGAAGGTGCCGCCCATCGTGCGCACGTTCTTCGCGAGGCCGAAGTCGGAGAGCTTTCCGCGCACGCGCCCTTCCGACTCGAAGAGCAGGAGGTTCGAGGGCTTCACGTCGCGGTGGATCACGCCCGAGTTGTGGGCATACGCGAGCGCCTCGAACATGTCGGCGCAGACGTTGACGATGGCGCGCACGTCGGCGCGGTTCTGCATCAAGCGCTCGGCGTGCCCGAACGAGAGGAACTCCATCGCCACGTAGAGCCATCCGCTCGCGACGCCGACGTCGAGGCAGCGCACCACCAACGGGTGATCCATCTTCGACAGGATGCGCTGCTCTTTCACGAAGCGCTGTGACCTCCGCGGATCGACGGATCTCTCGGGGAACAGCAGCTTGATCGCGGCGCGGATGCCGGCGCGCACGTGGCGTCCCTCGAAGATCGCGGCCATGCCGCCGCTGTCCACGTAGCCGAGGATCTCGTATTCGCCGACCTTCTGCGGTGCGCCCATCGGCCACGACGCCGGCTGGGTACGCCGCGTCGCCGCGCAGTGAGCGCAGAGCCACTCGATCTCGGACCACCACGGCTCGTGCTCGATCGTCGGCACCGGCCCGACCATGCGGCAGAGGGCGCAGACGTACGGAATGGCCTTCGCCGTCGCCAAACCCCACGCTGGGATCTGCTGCGGCCCGGACTGCAAGACCTGGACTGCCCGCTGGTCTCGAAGTCGTCGCGCGGCTCCTCCGCGTGGACGCGCAACACGGTACCCCCGAGCCGCACGCGATCGCCGGGCTGCGCGACGGCGACGGAGATGCGTTGCTCGTTGAGGAACGTGCCGTTGCGGCTCTTGAGGTCCGAGACGCACACGCCGCGGATCGAAGACTCGAAGAGCGCGTGGTACCGGGACGCCATCGCGTCCTCTTCCGGGAGGCGGATGGGACGTCGTTGCCGCGACCGGCCGCAACGGGGACACCGAGTGGGAGCAGCGTCGGCGCGGCGGACGAGCCTTCGAGGACGAGCATCCAGCGCGCATCGCTGCTCATGAATCGGAGCCCAAGGCTAGCACCTCATCGCGCCGCGAGTCGGCCCCAGAAGAGCGTGACGAGCGCCGCGCGATTCGAGACCGACGTCTTCCGGAACAGGCTGCGGACATGGTGCTCGAGCGTGCCCTCGGCGCATCCGAGCATCCGCGCGATGTCGGCGTTCGTGTGTCCGACCGCTACGAGCTCGAGGACCTCGCACTCGCGCGGCGTCAGCGCGTACCGGATCCGCGCGTGCTCGACCGCCATCGGCGACGCACGCGCCGGCATGGTTGCTTCGCCGTCGTGCGCGCAAGGGAGGATCGCTCGCGCGACGAGCGGGCACACCGCGGCGATGCTCTCACGCTGAGAGCGGCGGAGGCCACGCGCTTCGGTCTCGAGGCGCCCGACCCGTCGATCGCGGACGCGGAGGTCGAATCGTCTCGGATCGACCGCGGTCGTGCCGGCGGTGCGCGCGAGCGCATCGAAGCCACCGCCGAAGCGCGCGACCTCGACGACGACGTGCTCGCACCCGATCGTCATGCGCAACGCAGCGACGATGGCGTCCGCCCGGACGGCGCGGGTCACGTCGCGCGACATGACGTCGCAGAGGGCAGCGACGACGGCGGCCGTGCCCTGGATACCGGACAGCAGGGTCGAGCTCGTGCGCATGCCGCCGAGGGACATCGGCACGGAGCATATGGGATTTCCCAGAGGACGACGCGTGCCCGCGCATCTGGGCGTATATGGGTTTTCCCCTATGGTGACGGGACGACGGATGCCGATTCTGGCCTGTACACCGCACGCGATGACGCCGGGCGGTGCGCAGAGGAGGAACGATGAACGCGAGAATCAGTGGCGTGGCGGCCGTGGTGTTGGCTTCGACCCTGTGGATGGCGAGCGCGCGCGCAGAGTGTCCCACTTACGCGCCGCTCGATTGCGGGAGCTTCTGCTGTCCGTCGGGATCCGGGGGCCGCACCGACGTCTGCTGTCCGAACAACCCAGCCGGCTCGCGCTGCACCTCGAACGGCGCATGCGGTGACACCAACACCGGCGGCACCCTCAGTTGCCCTGCGACGGCGCCCCTCGATTGCGGCGACTACTGCTGCCCGAAGGGCGATGGCGGTCGCACCGACGTGTGCTGTCCAGGCGGAACGTGCACGCGCAACCGCTCGTGCACGACGACGAACACAGGCGGCGGTGGTGGCAATACCTGTCCGAGCACGGCGCCGCTCGCGTGCTCCGATGGCACCTGCTGCCCGTCTGGTGACGGCGGCCGCACCGACGTCTGCTGCCCGGGGGGAACGTGCACCCGCAACGGGAGCTGCACGGGCACGAGCTCCGGCGGCGGAACGAGCTCCGGCGGCGGCACCTGCAACGAGGGGTCGTACGCGTGCGTCGACGGCTCGGGGTGTTGCGCCGACGGAACCATCTGCGGCACCGGGGCGAATGGGTGTGGCGCGGACAAGTGCTGCTCCACGACTTCGTCCGGCGGCGGCAGCGGGTCAGGAAGCGAAACGGGAAGCGGAACGGGAAGCGGAACGGGAAGCAGCTCCGGGTCTGGCTCGAGCACGTCGTCGGGGGGCTCGACGTCTACCCCATCGAGGTCGAGCGACTGCGCGATCGGCGCGCCGGCCCCCGCGTCCGCGAGCTCGTTCGGCGGAGCACTCGCGCTGGCCGCAGTCGTCGCGGGTGTCGCCCGCAAGAACCGTCGCTCCGGGAGGATCTCATGAACAAGTGGATTGTGACGATGTGCATCGGGACGCTCACGGGGTGCGCGGTCGCCGCCGATGACGTCGAGCAGACCGCCGCCGTGACGCAGGGGATCGCCGCGGCGCGCAACGAGGCGCTCGCGCGCGAGGTCGTGACCGCGGTGTCGCCGAAGCAGCCTTACGTGGGAGCGCTGCAGTCGAGCGTGGCGGTGACGCCGGCGAAGCGGATCTTGACGCCGATGGTGGGCATTCGGAGATGATGCGCCGGGGCGGCGCCGTGTACGCGACGCCGCACGCGCCGCATTTGGCTCGAAAGGAATCTCATGCCCCGATGGACTGGCGTGCTGCTCGCTGCGCTCACGGTCGTCGCGTGCGCGAAGCCGAAGCAAGGCGCCTCCTGCGACGACGGGTCCCGCGCGTGCGCCGGGAATACGTTGCTGATGTGCGAGAATGGCCGCTGGGCCGCGTACACCTGCGGCGGCCCGGCAGGCTGCGGCGGCAAGGGCGAAACGTGTGACTTCAAGACTGCCGCCGGCAACGAGCGGTGTCCGCCGGCGTTCGAGGGACGGACGTCGTGCGGCGAGAACGGCAAGGCACGGATCCGCTGCAGCGAGGGAAAGTGGCAGTCGCAGCCTTGCCGCGGCGCGAAGGGGTGCGCCGAAGAGCAGGGGAAGTTCCTCTGCGATCGCGGGGCACCGATTGCCGGGGATTCATGCGTCGCCGGGCAGAACGACGATGCCTGTGGCGCGGATGGCCGAACGTATCTCCGCTGCGTCGACGGCAAGTACCAGCAGATGTGGGGCTGCGACGGGCCGAACGCCTGCAAGTCCACCTCGCTCGGTGCGATGTGCGACACGACGCTCGGCACCATCGGTGACGGGTGCGAGACGAACAACGACTTCGCCTGCTCGAAGGACCGCACGACGCTGATTCTTTGTGGTCAAGGCAAGTGGGTGAAGTCGGAGACGTGCGAGGGGGGTAAGACCTGCAAGCACCGCGAGGGCGCGCTGCCGGCTTGCCTCTGAGGCGCCGCTTGGGATCGGGCGGCTCGCGTAGATCTCCAGCTCGTCCTCCAAGCGTGCCACGTACTCGGCGGTGGCACGACGTGGCGTGCGCCCGCGCCTGCTCGACGCCTTCCCACTCGCTGCTCGTCCCCGACCGGCATTTCCGCGGCCGAGTCTCGCACGCACGCGCGACGATCAGCACCACCGTCCCTGCTCGGCTGACGCATCGCCCGGTCGCGGCCTGGCCGCGCCGCCCATCTCGTTCATCCTCCACGCCGTGCACGACACCATCCAGCCCGGAAGGAGCGATCGCGCTCGGCCGTTCCCGTCCGTCCCGCGAGTGCTATCGGTCGCCTCGCGCACTCGGTACACTCAGACCGTTCCGTGAACGCCGAGGAGCTGGTCAACGCCGTCGAGGAGCTCGAGCACAAGCTCGAGCGTCTGCGCGTGCTCTTCGAGCAGTACTTCCAGGGCATCGAGAAGATCCCGCCGTCGATCCCGCAGAAGGACGTCGACCGCCGGATCTGGGTGCTCCGCCGAGAGCGGATCCGGAACACGGGAACGCGCTTCAAGTTCCAGCAGCTCATCCAGCGCTACAACACGCTCGGATCGTACTGGATGCGCATCTCGCGCGAGATCGAGAACGGGACGTACAAGCGCGACATCCTCCGCGCGAAGAAGCGGTTCGGCATCGACGCGAGCAATCCGAAGGAGCTCGCCAAGCTCTCGGAGCCGCCGCCGAGCATGACGGTCGAGGAGGTCGACTTCGACGCGGACGATCTGCTCGAGGACGACGACTTCGCCGAGATCGCGCCGACGAAGCCGAAGGGGCCGCCCGCACGGCCCGCCCCGCCGCCGATGTCCGCGCGCAGCCACGCGGTGATGCCGCCTGCGCCGTCGGAAGTGCAGCAGCCTCCGATCGCAGCCATCCCCGCGCCTCCGGCCGCGTCGGTCGCCGTGCGCGCGAGCTCCGCGGCCGCCGCTGCCAAGCCGCGATCGATGGTGCCAGAGCGACCGAGCACCATTCATCCGTCGGTGCCGAAGATCCTCGCGAAGAAGGTCAGCAGCGACGACGACCTCGACGACATGCTGAACGAGGCGCTCGGTCCGTCAGCCAACGCGAAGCCGAATCCCAAGCCCGCGCCCATCCAGCCGAAGCCCGCGGGACCGGTGATCCGGCCGGCCTCCCTCTCGACGTCGGGAGCGACGTCGGGCCCTGCCGCCACGCCCGGCAACGGTCCTGCCTCGCCGGCCGATGCTCCCGCGGCAGCGGCGCGACCCAATCCTGCCGTTCGCCCGAACCCCAACCCGGCGTTGAAACCGCAGACGACCAACCCCGGCGGAGACGAGTTCCGTCGCGTGTACTCGGCCTACGTCGACGCGAAGCGGAAGAACGGCGAGAGCACCGCCGGCGTGACCTACGAGAACCTCGCGAAGAGCCTGCAGGAGACGCGGAAGAAGCTCGCGGATCGCGCGGGTGGCAAATCGATCGAGTTCGAGGTCACCGTCAAGGACGGGAAGACGATCCTCAAGCCCGTCGTGCGCTGAGGGTCACGCGTTTGCAACTCGACGTCGCGATCGTAGGAGCCGGTCCGTCGGGCGCATCGACCGCGCTCCACCTGTTGCGCGCTCTGCCCGGAGCGAAGATCGGTCTCTTCGATCGCGCCACCTTGCCGCGCGAAAAGCCGTGCGGCGGGGCGATCAGCCGCTGGGGGCTCGACGCTCTGCGAGCGATCGAAGGAACACCGGCGGAGCTCGACGTGCCGCACGTGCCGGTGCGCCGCATTCGCGTCCGCCACCGCGACGTGTGCGGCGAGCACGAGGTCTCTCTCTCGGAGCCGCCGCTCGGGGTCGTCGTGGAACGGTCTCTGTTCGACGCGGCGCTCGCGCGAAAGGCCGAAGCGCGCGGTGCGCTCTTGCGCGACGGGCATCGCCTCGTCGACCTCTCGTTCGACGGCGGCGCGCACGTGCTCTCGTTCGATCGCGGCACGCACCGCGACACGCATCGCGCGCGCTTCGTGGTGGGCGCCGACGGCACCGGGAGCGCGGTGCGTCGGCTGGTCGCGCTCCCCGAGGCCGGACCGCGCGCGCGCTTGGTGGTCCTCGAGACCGAGCCCGCGCGCGACGAGGACGTGGATCACGCGATCGAGTTCGATCTCACGCCGATCGAGCACGGCGTCGACGGCTACGTGTGGCACTTCCCGACCACGTTCGGCGGCGGCGTGTCGCGCGGAATCTTCGATTGGCGCGGGCGACGCGCCGGTGACGCGACCGAGCTGCGCGACGTGCTCTCGGCGCTGCTCGTCGCGCGCGGGGTCGATCCGAAGCGCGCCCGGTTCAAGCCGTACAGCGAGCGCGTGTTCGTCTCGGGGGACGCCGCCGTCGCGACGCCGCGCGTCCTGCTCGTCGGCGAGGCCGCGGGTCTGGTCGATCCGGTGACCGGCGAAGGGATCGCCCAAGCGGTCGTGTCGGGGCGCGTCGCCGCCGAGCACCTGGCCTCGGCGCTCGATCGCGGCGCGATCGATCCGATCGCCTACCGCGCAGGGCTCGCGGCGCTCCGTTGCCACCGCCACTTGCGGCAGACGGCCGCCCTCGCGCCCCACGTCTACGGACGAATGGGCGCGAGTTGGGCGGCGGCGCTCGTCTCGTCGCAGCCGACCCTCTCGGCCGCGGCCGACTGGTACGCCGGGATCCCGCTCGGGGCCGCGCGCAAGGTCGAGGTCGGGGCGGCCTTCGGGTGGTCGTTGATCCGGGCGCTCCTCCGAGAGCGCCTCCTCCCTCGCCCCCCTCTGCCCGCCGCCGATCGACTCGTGCGAGCATCGGAGAGGTAAGCCCCATGTTCGACTCGCTCCCCGACCGCGTGTCCGTCTACGAAGTGTCCCCGCGCGACGGTCTCCAGAACGAGACCGCGATCGTGCCGACTCGGCGGAAGCAGCGGTTGATCGAGGCGCTCGCCGCGTCCGGCCTCGCGCGCATCGAGCTCACGTCCTTCGTCTCTCCGAAGTGGGTCCCGCAGCTCGCCGACGCCGAGGAGCTGTGCGAGCTGATCGACGTGAAGCAGAGCCGCGTGGCCTACAGCGCGCTCTGCCCGAACGCCCTCGGTCTCGAGCGCGCGATCGCGACTGGGGTGCGCGAGATCGGCGTGTTCGTCTCCTCGAGCGAGACGCACAACAAGAAGAACGTGAACAAGACCATCGACGCGACGCTCGAGACGTTCGTCGAGGTGTGCGGCGGCGCGAAGAAGGCCGGCCTCGCCGTGCGCGGGTACGTGTCGACGCTGTGGGGGTGTCCCTACGAAGGGCGCATCGATCCGAAGCGCGGCCTCGCCATCGCGCATCGCTTGATCGAGCTCGGGTGCTACCAGGTGAGCCTGGGCGACACGATCGGCGTCGGCACCCCGCTGCAGACGCGCGACATCGTGAAGATGTTCCTCGCGGAGCTGCGCCCCGAGCAGATCGCGCTCCACCTGCACGACACGCGCGGCACCGCGCTCGCCAACGTGATCGTCGGTCTCGAGTGCGGCGTGCGCGACTTCGACTCCTCGATCGGTGGGCTCGGTGGCTGCCCCTACGCGCCGGGTGCCGCGGGCAACCTCGCGACGGAGGACCTCGTCTTCACGCTGCACGGGATGGGCGTGCAGACGGGCATCGACCTCGACCGCTTGTGGGAGGCCGGGAAGGTCGCGGAATCGATCGTCGGCCGCGAGCTCCCGGGCAAGGTCCACAAGGCCGGAGTCCGCTCGCTGCGCACGTGACGATGCGCACTCGGGTGAGCACTCTGGCGCCCGCGATAGTGCGGTACGCTTCGCCGCGCGATGAGACCTTGTCCGACGTGCGGCGCGCCGCTCTCCCTCGACGCCCGGTTCTGCAACCACTGCGGCAACGTCGTCGCAGCGCCGGAGCCAGCTTCTGCGAGCCCGGCGATGGGTGGACGCGCCGCCGCGGCAGGCATGCGCGTGTGCCCGGGCTGCGGCGTCATCGCTCCGACCACGAAGACCGAGTGCGGGCCGTGCAAGACCCCGTACGGTGCGAGCCCCCCGGTCGTCGAGAAGCGCTTCGACGGCTGGTACTGGGCCTGCATCCTCGAGTGCGACTTCGCGTGTCGCGGATGCGGCCTCCGCTCGCCGCTCGACTCGCTCGACACCGACGGCGAGGTCGACTGCCGACGCTGCGGCCTGCGCCAGAGCTTCGACGTCGACCAGTGGGAGGAGGCGCTGAAGTTCGCCGAGGACGTCGCCGACTGCGCCGGTCCTCCCGGTCGCCTGGGCAAGGAGCCGCTCGCGGAGAACCCCTACGCGTCGATCGGCATGACCCACACCTACGCCGAGAAGACGCTCAGCGGCATGGTGATCGACAGCGGCGGGATGAAGCCGCGCTCGCTCCGCATCCGCGTCGCGCCCGGAGTCCCGCTCTGCACGAAGTGCCGCGTGCCGCTCGACGTGCAGGTCGACACGAACGAGTGGAAGACGCAGACCGTCTGTCCGCACTGCCACGAGCGCGCGATCTACGACACCGACGGGGGCGCGTTCGACGCGAACGGAGACATCGCCGCCGTGCTCGCGGACGATCATCGCTGCGATCGCACCGAGGTGCGCATGCAGCCGTCGCCGGGGGGCGGCGCCGTCGCGATCTGTTGCCCGACCTGCAACGCAGCGCTCCCCGTGCACGACAGCACGACGCTGATCACCTGCCCATACTGCTCGACGCCGGCGCGGATCCCGAGCCGCGTCCTCGGCAAGCTCGCCGGCGAGCCGCAGCCGAAGCGCTGGTGGATCCTCTTCGACGACGTCTCGGACCTGCGTGCGGGTATCGACGACGACGACGATGACGACGATGACGACGATGACGACGATGACGACGACGACGCGGGTGACGACCGGATGGCGCGCGTCCGTGCGGCGCAAGCCGCGCAGGCCGCCCAGCAGCAGGCCCTCGCTTCCGGGATGCATGGACCGGCGCGTACGCAGAAGAACGCGCCGATGGCCGTCTTCGGCATCGGGCTGATGGTGCTCGCCGTCGGCGCCGTCGTCGCGGTGATCGCGCTCAACGCTGCGAAGAAGAAGCCGACGACCACCGACGACGAGTCGGCCGCCACGCCCGCAAAGGCCAAGACCACAGGAGCGAAGACCAAGGGCGACGACGAGCTCGCCGCGACGAAGAAGAAGCCGGAGAAGCTCGTGCGCAGCGCGTTCAAGGATCTCGATGGGTGCAGCTGCACGACCGGCAAGGACACGGTGCGCCTCGCGGTGCGCGTCGACATGGAGGCGACGGAGATGATCGTCGGGGAGACCGACGGCTTCGTGACGAAGTTCGACCTCTCCTGGCTCGCCGATCGCAACGGCACCTTCTTCCAGATGACCGGTGTCGCGCCGCCCGCGCAGGTGCAGGGGCGCGCGCTCGCCGTCGGGGTCGCGTGTCAGGGTGACACGTTCGTCGTCGCGTCGAAGGAGCACGCGAGCGCGTGGTCGACGAAGACGCGCAAGCTCTTGTGGGAGGCCGACCTCGGCGCCGACTACAACCTCCCGGTGAAGAGCCCTCCGAAGAACCTCGTCGTGCAGTGCAACGTGCTCCAGACCGTCGACACGCTGCTGAAGGTGCCGGTCGTCGGTGGGAAGACCGTCTCGCTGAAGATGGCCGACGGCACCCCGGCGAAGTGATGGCCGGCCGGGGGGTCGACCACGAGCTGCGCGTCGGCTCTTCCGCGCACTACGAGGATCCGGCGTACTACGCGCGCGCGTATCGCGATCGCGTCGAGGACGTCGAGTACTACGTCGAGCTCGCGCGCGGCGTGCGCTCGGTCCTCGAGTACGGGTGCGGCGCGGGGCGCATCGCGATCCCGATCGCGCGCGCAGGCGCCGACGTCGTGGGGATCGACCACTCGGAGGCGATGCTCGGGGCCCTGCGCACGCAGCTCCGCGACGAGGATCCGAGCGTGCAGAAGCGCGTCCGCCTCAAGCACGGGGACATGCGCGCGGTGCGGCTCGCGCGGAAGTTCCCGCTCGTCCTCTGCACGTTCAACACCTTCCTCCATCTCTACGAGCGCGAGGACGTCGAGCGCTTCCTCGCCCGGGTGCGCGCGCACCTCGCGCCCGGTGGACGCTTCGTCTTCGACACGAGCCTCCCCGCCCCGCGCGATCTCGCGCGTCAGCCAGCGCGCGCGTATCGCCTTCCGCCCGTGCGCCTCGGCGACGACCGACGGTACGCCTATCGCGAGCGCTTCGACTACGAGCCGCTGCGCCAGGTGCTCTTCGTCGCGATGGAGTTCACGCCGCTGCGGGACGGCTACGAGCAGGAGGACGAGACGGTCGTCACGCCGCTCGCGCATCGGCAGTTCTTCCCCCGCGAGCTCGAGGCGCTGCTCCATTACAACGGCTTCCGCGTCGAGAAGCTCGAAGGAGGCTTCCGCGGCGAGCCCGGAGACCGGCACACCGACTCGCTCGTGTGGACGTGTCGCGCCGCGGCTCGCAAGGCCCCGCGATGATCTGCGTCGGATGCGGCACCATCGAGCGCACGTCGAAGCGGATCGGGAGCGCGTGCCCCTCGTGCGGCCAGGCGCTCCGGAAGGAGAACCAGGAGAACCTGCGCCTCGCCGCCGAGGCGATCGCGCTCGTGCGCATCCGTGCGCTCGTCGCGCAGTGGTCGGAGGACGGGCTGATCGAGCGGCGGAGCAGCGACACGATCTTGCGGAGCCTCGAGCTACGCAGCTCGACCCCGCAGGCCTCCGAGGAGCCGCAGTCCCCCCCGACCCCGGTCGTGCACCAGCGCTCCGACGCCGAGGCGCGCCAGCAACACGAACAGCACGAGCTCGAGGTGCGGCGGCAGTACGAGCAGCAGCAGTACGCCGCGCAACAGGCGCAGTACGCCCAGCAACAGCAGTTCGCGCAGCAATACGAGCCCGAGGTCCCACAGCCGCAAGGGGCGGTGCACGAGGGGATCGGCATGCTGGCCGTGCTCGATGCGCCCCCCTCGCAGCCGAAGGATCCCTCGCGCTGGGAGACCGAGGTCCGCCCGCTCCTCTACGAGAACGTCGGCTGGTTCATCGGCACGCTGCTGGTGCTGGCGGGCTCGGTCTACGGCGTCCGCGAGGCGTGGCGGACGCTCGGCGGGATCGCGCGGCACGTCACGGTCGGCGGCGCGCTCTTCGCGTATCACGCGGCGTTCGTCGGGCTCGCCGCGCTCCTCGCCAAGAAGTCGGAGGCGACGGGGCGTGTCCTCGCCGTGATCTCGCTCGGGCTCCTGCCGGTCGTGTTCGTCGCGCTCTCCTCGATGCTGCAGGTGAACGTCGTCGTCGGGAGCATGATCGCCTTGCCCTTCGTGGTGGGTGCGTGGCTCACCACGTCGAGCGCCGCGCGACGGTTCTCGCTGGCCGGCAGCGCATTGCCGCTCGCGATGGTCCCGTCGCTGATCGCGGAGCTGCCCCTCGCGACGTCCGCGCCCGATGCCTGGAGCCGCGTCGCGATCCCCTTCGTCGGCGTTGCGACGTTGGTGCTCGCCGGCCGTACCTTCGCGGTGCAAGCCGCCGCGCTCTACGGAGCGGTGGCGCTCGGCGTGTACGCGATCGTCGGTGGTCCAGACGACGCCGCGCGCGGCGCCGTCGCGAGCGCGGGGTTCGGGCTGTGGGCGACCTCGATCGCAGCGGTGGTCGCGATCGGCAGCGCGAAAGAGGCGACACGCGAGAGGCATCCGCGCGCGGCCCCGGTCGCGACGGTGCTCGCGTTGTCGGTCGCGCTGGTGTGCTCGTTCCGCGCCGTCAGTGGCGGTCTCGCGCGCTCCACGCCGCGCGACGTGTTGCTCGCGCACGGAGCGACGCTCCTCGTGTCCGCGGGCGCGCTCGCCCTCTCGTCGCAGCGTGCGCGTGGCGCGCTGCACCTCGCGATGATCGTGGGCGCCGGCGCCAGCTTCGTGCTCGGTCATGCGTTCGATCCGACGCAGCGCGCGGGCGCGCTCGGACCAGCGGTGTTCGCGGCCTTGGCGTTCGTCACCGCCCGCGGGCTCGACGAGAAGTGGCGCGGCCCGGTCAATGCCTGGGGCGTCGTGACCGCTCTCTTCGCGCTCGGTCTCGCGCCCATCCTCGAGCCGGTGACGCCGCAGCGGTACTCGTTCACGTTCGCGACCGCACTGGTGATCGCCGTGAGCGGTCACGGCGCGGGCGGCACACGCCACCGGGGCCTCCACTACCTCGCTGGTTTCGCCGCGCTCGAAGCGCTCTGCGCGTGGACCCTCCCCTCGGCGGTCGATCCACGGCGCACGTTCGTCGAGATCACCTTCGGTCTCGCCCTCGCGTTCGCGGTGTGCGGCGTCTTCTTCGACGCGCGTCGCGTCGCCGACGGCGAAGAGGACGGAAGGGCGCGCCCGTTCGAGGATCTGTCTGCGGGCGCGCTCTGGCTCGCGCTCTTCGGCGAGCTCTCCGCCCTCCGCATCGCCGGGACGTTCGCGGTGCCGCGCGCCACGGCGGTGCGCCCGTTCCTCGCCGCGATCGGGCTCGCGTTCATCGTGCGCTCGCTCCGCGATCGCAGCGCGTTCGCCACGATCGTCTCTGCCGTCGTGCTGGCCGTCGCGGGGGCTGCGGCGAGCGGCGCGCGCTCCCCGGCGCAGGTCGCGCTCTTCGCGGCCTCGGCCGCCCTCGCGACGACGCTGCTCGCGACGGTGCGCGGGACCGACGTGAACGAGCAAGAGCCGCGCAAGTCGCGCCGCGTGTTCGGCGTGATCCCCCTCCCCTTCGCAGCGCACGGCCTCCGCGCGGTCACCGACGGTCTCGCGCGCGCCTCCTGGCTCGGGCTCGTCGTCACGGTGATCGCCGTCTTCGGGTGGATGGGCAACCGCGTCGAAGCAGAGCGATCGTACGCGGTGCTCGCAGGCATCGTCGCCATCGGGACGGTGCTCGTCACGTTCGCCACCGGCGCGCACGGCGTCTATCGGCTGCGCGGCTCGGTCGCAGCGCTCACGCTCGCGGGCGCGTTCGTCGGGCTCACGGCCGTCGCGAACCGCGTGGGCCGGCCGCTCCCTCCACCGGTCGTCGCGCTGCGGCTCTCGCTGATCGCGATCGCGCTCTGGATCTTCGCGCAGCTCGCGCGCGCGAAGGGCCCGGCGCTCGGACGTGTGCTCGGTGACGAGGAAGCCGGCAAGAGGTACCACGCGGTCTTCCACGCGGGGGTGTTCATCCTCGCGTCGGTGCTCGTGCTCGACGCGCTGATCGTCGGACAGACGCTGACGCGCGGGCTCTCGGTCGCTCCGCCGCTGATGTTGATCGGACCGGCGGTCGCGCTGGTGTTGTTGTCACGTTCGCTCACGTCGCCGTGGCTCCTGCACGTCGCGGCGCCTCTCGCCTTCGGCGGCGCCGCGCTGATCACGACGCAACAGTCGGTGCTCGGCTCGGTGCCAGGCGTGTCCCTCGCGGCCGGAGTCACCTGGGGCCGCGCGCTCCTCGGGCCTGCGGCGTGCGCGGCAGCGATCGGTGCGTCGACGATCGCGCTCGGGACCGAGCGGAAGAGCTGGACCCTGCCGCTCTCCATCTGGGTAGGCATCGTCACGCTGTCGGTCTTTGCGACCGGATGGTTCCGCGCAGAGGTGCTGCCGTCGGCGCTGCTCGTCGCGGCCGGCGCGATGCTGCTCGTCGCCGGACACGGCCTGATCGGGCGCGGGGTCGGCGTGCTCGGTGCGCTCCTGACCCTGCACGCCATGGCGCAGGCGGCGCCGCGTTTTCCCTGGTGGGCGGGCCCGGCGATCGCGCTGGTCTCGTCACTGACGCTGTTCACGCCGAGGGGTGACGACGGCGATGCGCCCGTCGACGTGCAGTCTGCGCTCGACGTCGGTGCCGCGCTCGGTCTCGCCCTCGCATTCGTCTACGCAGTCGCCACGCGCGGCGTGCCGCAGCCCGAAGCCGCGGGACCGTCGTTGCTCCAGGCCGCGTACGACGGATCCGCAGGCCGGTTCCTCACCACGCCGGCGCTCCCGCTCACGGCGGCGATCGCAGGCGTCGCGGTGACCGTCGCCGGTACGCGCGGGCGGCTGTTCCGCGACGAGCTGCTTCTCTTCCTCGGCGCGCCGTTGCTCGCCCTCGCCGCGGCGAGCGCCGTCGTGCACCTGCAGCTCGGCGCGTTGCTCTCCGCACCCTCCCCATCAGGAGGCATCGCGAACGCGACGGCGCGGCTCCTCGGTCCGAACATCGCGTGCGCCATCGCGGTGCTGAGCGTCGTGTTCCACGGCCTCGGCCTCGGCCTCGAGCGTCGCGGGGCGCGCTTCGGGCGCGACGCGCTCCTCGCTGCGGTCGCGATCGTCGGCGTGGTGTTCGTGCTCTCGGGCAACGTGACCGGTGCGCCGCGCCCGCCCGAGACCGCGCTCTTGGCCGGGTTCGCGGCCATCCTCTTCTCCGCGCTCGTCGCGGGACACGCCGCCTTCCGCGAGCGGTCCGGCCCGCACGTGTATTTCGTCGAGCTCGCGATCGTCGCGACCTACGCGCTGATCCGCACCGAGCTCGCGGCGAACCTCCCCCCCGAAGCCGACGCGATCTTCGCGCTCGGACTCGGGTTCGTGCTCCTCGGCGTGATCGTCGCCGCCCGCCGCGCGAACGTCCCCGAAATCGCCGCGAGCACGCGCACGTTCGTCGCGCTCCTACCGCTCGGCGTCGCGTTGGTGCTCCCGTATCGCCCGACGATGTCCGCCGCGGTGCTCGCCGCGGCCGCCGGAGCGCTGTACGGCGCGCTCGCATGGCTCGAGAAGAGCCGCCTCTTCGGCTCGCTCGGCGCCGCTGCGTGTGACGTGGCGTTGCTGGTCCTGGCGCTCGCAAACGGCATCGACGGGACCGAGGTCTACTTCGCTGCTCTCGGTTTGTTCGTTCTCGCGCTCGGGCACGTGTTCGCCGCGGCGATGCCGCATGGCTCTCGCATCGCGGTGCGCGTGATCGGCGGGCTGTTGCTCTACGCCCCCGCGGCGATGCGGCTCGCGACGGAGCTCGGAAACGCGCCGAATGGTGGGTATTCCGTGGGGTTCGGGGTCGCCTGTCTGCTCGGAGTGTTGGTCGGGATGGTGATGCAGATCCGTGCGTATCTCGCGCTCGGGACTGGGTTCTTGGTGCTCGACGTCGGCGCGAACCTCACGGCAGCTGGGATCCGGGATCACCGGATCGGGTTCTTGGTGCTGTCGCTGACTGGGCTCGCGATCCTCGGTGGGATGGCGTTCGTGACGATGAAGCGGGAGTGGGTGACGGACGTGGGACGGAGGCTGCGCATCGCCCTCCGCGGCTGGGACTGAGTCCGCTCACGCCACGCGAACGCGAACGCGCCACGCGAACGCGACACGCGACACGCGAACGCGACATGCGACACGCGACACGCGAACGCGACATGCGACACGCGAACGCGACATGCGACACGCGAACGCGACATGCGTGACCAGAACGCGCTCCGCCCCTTTGTCCGTGGGGTCTTCGCTCGGGGCTCTTGGAGTTTACCGTCGTGCTCGGCGGCATCAAGGGTGTGGCTCCCAAAGCCCGCCAACCCTTGACCCCGCCTGTGCTCGACGGGGGACGACACGCGCCCCGTGCGCAGTGCGCGGTCGGCAACTCAGGAGAGTGTTCATGCTTCGGATCTATGACGACTCGCTCGTGATGGTCGGTCTCGTTCGGCCTTACATCGAGCGCATCAAGCGGCACAGTTCGAATCTCGCGGACCAGTGTGATCGGGCTTCGACCAGTGTGCCTCTCAACATCGCGGAAGGGGCGTTCCAAGCCAGAGGCAATCGGATCGCGCGGTACCGAACGGCGCTCGCGGAGGCGAACGAGACGCGCGCTTGTCTCGAGACTGCCGTGCACGCGAAGTTCATCGACGGTGTCGACCCGGTCGTGCTCGACAAGCTCGGCAAGATCATCGGCACGCTCGTGAGGTGCGTCCGGTGAGGTGAGGGCCGCGTGGCCGGTGCTCGTTTGCACCGGCCACGCGAGCCGCGTTCTCTATCTTGGCGCACGCACTTCCACAGCGTCGCGACGACCATGCGCATGCGGTCGACCAGTGTCGGGTCGACCGGGTCGACGTAGCCGTCGGCGCATCGGCTTCTAGTTGGCCACGGTGTCGTTGCGCACGAGGCGCAGGTCTCCGGCGTGCTGGAGGTTGAGGCGCACCCAGTGGGCGCCGTCGAAGGCCAGGAATCGATAGCCGGGGGAGCTGAGCGGTCTGGGAAATGTGAAGCGCACGCGCACGACCTCGCCTTGCGCGTTCAGCTCCTCGATCGTCGCCTTGAACGCGGGCAGCTCGAACGTCTGTCCGACGCGAAAGGTCGTCGACGTCAGGTAGAGCTGATCGAAGAGTGAGGGGAAGTACTGGCCTTCCTTGGGGGCCAGGGTGAGCTCATGACCGTTCAACGCGCGCACGTCGAGCGGCGTGATCAGGAACGACAGCGAGTAGTAGTGGATCTTGAGCTTTCCGAACGCTCCGTCGAGCTTCTGCGTGTAGCTCAACTCGTCGCGCGACAGCTCGGAGCTGACGTCGGCCCCTGCGGGCAGGTTGCGCAACAGGTAGAGGCTGGCGAGCGCCGTCGCCTCGCGCTGCTGGCAGTTGAGGAAGAAGACCTCCGTCGGCTGCTCATCGAGGTGAAGGTGATCGAGGTCGACGCTCTCGCGCACGCCCTTGCGAAGCTCCGCGTAGCCGTCCTGGAAGCTGTTGACGACGTGCAAGCACACCTGCACCAGCAGCGGGGCGACCAGCAGGTGCAGTGCGGCCAGCACGACGACGACGGTCCTTCCCGGGCGAAACTCGGCGCGGAGACGCCAGCATTCCCGCATCAGCCGGGCCACGATGAAGGCGAAGCCGATCGAGGGAAGGAACAGGATGCGCGGGTCGGGGAACGACGTCGTCAGCACCAGCTGCGCGATCCCCATCCACGCGAGGAAGAAGCGCGTCGCGCGATCGCGACGAAGTAGTCGCCACACGAGCGCCCAAAAGCCGATCGTGAGCGAGGCGAGGAGGCCCGCGAGGACGGGATGGTCGCGCACCGGTGAGCTCGACAGCACGTGCAGCGGGACGCCGGTGGCGAGGATGACAGCGTGGAAGAAGCCCGAGCGAAAGAACTGCTGCGCCCACGCGCCCGGGCTGCGCAGTGGGTTGAGGTAGTAGAGAGTGTTGGGGCCGTGACCCGACCCGAAGTAGACGGCGACGTATGCGAGCACGATGGCCCAGAGCGCGACGTGCACCCAGAGCTCGCGTCGTACCCGGTCGCGCAACCGGGTGTCTCTGGGGTCGGCGACGATGAGCGCGTGCGCGAGCACCATCGCGGCGAAGACCACGCTCGATTCCTTGGACAGCAGGGCCACCGCGAGACCGCCGAACAGCATGCCGAGGTTGAGCGCTCGCGGCCCCCGGCATTCACGCAGCCGCATCCATCCGAGGAAGCCCGTGAGGAAGAAGACAGCCGCGATGACGTCGCTCCGGTTCGCCAGCCACTGCACGGCGAGCGCGTGCGTATCATCGAGGGCGAAGATGGCGAGCGCGATCGCCAGGGTGCGCGACCCCACCGCGAGGAAGCGCGTGAGCACGCGGTGCACGAGCGCGATGGAGAGCAGATACCACGCGATGCTCACCAGGTGGGCAGCGGCCGCGTTCGGCCCGAAGAGGCGGTAGTCGAGCCAGTGGGTCAGCGAGGGG
>JBKJQC010001042.1:0-5490 GCA_046593995.1 Polyangiales bacterium | reverse complement strand
GGAACGCCGCGCAGACCATGCAGAACGTTGTCACGTACGACGCGGTGCTCGACGTGCAGAACGAGAAGCTCGAGCTCAAGCCCGGGATGACGGCGAACGTGACGTTCATCTGGGCCGAGCGCGACGCGGTGCTCGAGGTCCCGAACGCAGCGCTTCGTTTTCGGCCGCCGCCCGAGCTGCTGGCAGAAGCGAGCGCGAGTGCGACCCCGAGCGGCAGTGGCAGCGCACGCAAGCCGCGCGGTCCGCGCCCGGAAGGTGGTTGGGGTGGAGGTGGACCGGGCGGAGGAGGCGGTCACCCCAAGGGCGGTGACGAGATGTCGGCCACGCGCCGAAGCGTCTGGATCCTCCGCGACGACAAGCCCGTCCCGGTCCGCGTCGAGATCGGCATCACCGACGGCTCGAGCACCGAAATCGTGAGCGGCCCGATCTCCGAGAGTGACGAGGTGATCACCGAGTACCTCGCGCCGAGCGATGGCGCGCCCAAGCCGACGGGCGGTGGTGGCGGCGGCGGGATGCCGCGCCGAATGTTCTGACGAGCTCAGGCAACGGCGGAGTCGAGGACGTCGGGCTCGACCGAGCGAAGTCCCCCTCCGGTCGTCTCGTAGAGACGCAAGCCTGCGCAGGCCACGACGGCCTTTGCCGTGTGCACGCGCGGCTCCGTGTCCCGCCCGATTCGGAAATCTCGATTGCGGTGGAGGTGTCCGGACAGCACGTGCGCGTGGTGCTGCTGCTCGAGCAGGCTCCGCACCGCGGCCTGATCCAGCAAACCGTCGAGCCACTTCAGCCCGATGAGGACGTCGACCGGCGGATGATGCATCGCCGCGAGCACCGCCTGACCTCGGCGCCCGCTCCGCTCGATGGTGTCGCGGAGCACCGCCAGTTGCTCGGCTCCGACGCGACCGCATGCGCGCAGGATCGACTGATCCATGGCCGTGGAGATGGCCACGATCGTCGCGTCCGGGAGCTCGGTCACGGCGCCGGACGCGCTCGTGCGACGGAACGCGCGCATCGGCCCGTCGAGGGCCCGCGGCCACGCGTCGGCCGTGTCGTAGCCGTCGTGATTGCCAGGGACGAGCGTGACGTGGTCGGCGGACCAGCCGCTCTCTGCGAGGACCTCCGCGAGCACCTCGAACTGCGCGACCGTTCCGTCCTCGGTGAGGTCTCCGGTGATCACCACGTGGTCGGCGCGTGCGGCACGCGCGCGCGCGAGCGCATCCACGAAGCGTCGGCGGTGGACCGCCGCATCGACGGGACGCACGAGCGTCAGGAGCGACAGCCGAAAGCGCTGTCCGCGCGTCCTCACGGTTCCCCTCGAGGACGCTGGCTCGACCAAGTGGAGGTCGGTCAGATGCGCGATGCGCGTCATGTGAAAGCATGCGCCAGGCCGCGTGCAACGGCCAATCCTCATTGCACCCCTAGGCCGTGCAGCGCCGCCCCGACCACCGCGGCACCGACGACGAGCCAGGCGGTGTTCACCTTGAAGCGGACGATCGCGATCAGGCTCGCCACGGCGATGCCGACCGTGATCACGTCCCGCACGGAGCCGCGGGCCAGGTGGAACAGCGCGACCGCCATCAGCGCGAGCGACGCGGCGTTCACCCCGTCGAGGAACCGTCCGGCCGCCGGTGATTTCCGCAGCCGAGGGACGAGCGGCGCGCTGATCGCGACGAAGAAGAACGCGGGTACGAAGATCCCGGCGGTCGCTGCGAGCGCGCCCGGGACGCCCCCGACCACGTGGCCGACGAATGTCGCCGTCGTGAACACGGGCCCAGGCGTGACCTGACCGGCCGCGATCGCATCGAGGAGCTGCGCCTCGGTCAACCAGCCGAGCCGGTGCACGAGGTCGGTGCGGAGGAACGCGACGAGCACGTAGCCGCTGCCGAACAGCACGGAGCCAATCTTCGCGAACACGAGGAAGATCGCGGTCGGCGTCGCAGCGACCTTCACGGCCACCGCGCCGGGCAACGCGAGGAAGAAGGGGGTCGCGTTCGGACGCGAGAACGCGACCGCGACCGCGCCGCACCCGAACAGCACGAGGAGCTCGTCCGCGCCGGCCATGCTCGCGACGATCGCGAGGGCAGCGAGCGCGCCGAGCGCGCGCGTCTTGATCGCCTTCCTCGAGAGCTCCCAGAGCGCGTTGGCGACCACCGCGACGACGACGGGCTTCAACGCCCACAGCACGGCGACGCCGACGGGCAGTCGGCCGACGCGCGCGTACACCATCGCGAGGGCCAAGGTGATCGCAGCGGCGGGAAGGATGAAGCACGCGCCCGCCACGAGGAGTCCGGCCCACCCGGCGACCCGGTGGCCGATGTGGATCGCGAGCTCCGTCGAGTTCGGGCCGGGGATCAGGTTCGCGGCGCCGAAGAGATCGAGGAACTCCTCCGACGTCAGCCATTTGCGACGACGGACGACCTCCTCCTCCATCATCGCGACGTGCACGGCCGGGCCGCCGAAGGCAGTCACCCCGAGGCGGAGGAAGAGCGCCGCGACCGTCGCGAGCGGAACCGAGGGTGGCATCGCAGCCGACGAGAATACGTGACTGAGTCGCCAGCCGACCGTCTGCTACGCTCCCGAGCGATGACGCTTCGTTTCCTTGCGTTCGCGCTCGCCGTGCCGATCGTGTCGTGCAGCTCCAAGGAAGAGACACCGCCGGCGCCGGCCGACACGGGGACGTCCGTGACCGGTGTCGAGACGTTCACGCCCGCCGGCTGCGGTTATGCCGTCACGCGCACAAAGGTCGAAGGGCTGCCGCTCTTCGACCTGCACGCGGACGCGTCGAGCGCCGCGCCGAACATCCGTCACGTGCGTCGCGGCCTCGGCGGAGACGTGAAGCACGGCGCTCCGGGGTACGCCGATCCGTCGACGTCGTTCGCGGTCGGGTGGCAGACGGACCAGGCCACCAAGGCGTCACGTGTCCGCTTCGGCGAGAGCCCCGACAAGCTCGACAAGATCCAGGATGGCGCGAGCTTCTTCCTCCAGCGCACGACGAGTGACGAGGAGCGCGGCATCCGCTTCCACGAGGTGCACGTCTGCGGACTGACTCCGGGCCGGACGTATCACTACCAAGTCGGCGGAGGCGCCGCCGGGAGCGAGGTGTGGAGCCCCGTGTACTCGCTCACGACCGCGCCCGCCGCCGGCGCCGAGGTCGTCGACATCGGCTTCGTCGGCGACACGCGCGACGCCCTCGGTCGCAGCGACCTGCCGATCTGGTCGGCCATCTCCAAGCGCTACAAGGCGGCCGGCACGAAGCTCGTGCTGTTCTCCGGCGACATGGTCCTCGTCGGCGCCGACGAGGACATGTGGGGCAAGTGGAACACCGCGGCCGGCGAGGCCTCGTCCTCGTCGTTCTTCGCGCTCGCCCCTGGCAACCACGAGAACGAGCAGCCGCGCTTCTTCGCGAACGCGCTGATGCCGACGTCGAGCACCAAGAACGCCGAGCGCTACTCGTCGTTCGACTTCGGCCCGGTGCACGTCGTCATGATCGACGACTACCAGGGCCTGGTCGCCCCATCGATCGACGACACCGACTACAAGGCCGAGGTCACCGCTTGGCTCGAAGCCGATCTCGGCAAGGCGAACGCGAACCGCGCCAAGGTCCCGTGGATCGTCACCTTCCATCACCACCCGATGTACAGCGACACCGGGAGGCTCGAGCGCGCCGAAGAGACGAAGCACAACCGCGACGCGCTCCTCGCGCTCTACGACAAGCACGGCGTCGATCTCGACCTCGCCGGCCACGACCACTTCTACGAGCGCTTCAAGACGCTCAAGGGTGGCGTCGAGGATCCGAAGGGGACGAACTACGTCATCTGCGCGGCCGCCGGCGCGCCCAACTACGCCCTCAAGATGGACCGCCCCCTCGCCGCGCAGGTCGTCGAGTACGACCCCGACAAGGGGGAAGGCATCTACGGCATCCTCACCGCCTCGGCGACCGCGCTGAAGGTGAAGGTCCACAAGATGAACGGCATGTCGGGGACCTCGCCGACGGACGACGCCGTCGTCGACGAATTCGACATCGCGAAACGCTGAGGAGCTCTCATGAAAATCGGTCGCAACGACCCCTGCCACTGCGGCTCGGGCGAGAAGTACAAGAAGTGCCACCTCCTGAAGGAGGAGGCCGCACGCGCCGCCGAAGTGGCCGCGGCCCCCCCGGCGGAGACTCCGGCCCCCGCCGACGCCGATCCTTCGGCGCGAAAAGTCGCGCAGCGGAATCAGCCAAAGGCGCCGAGCACGCCGCAGAAGGCGCCGAACCAGGGCTTGCCCCGTCGCCGCGCCGTTTGAGCTGATCAGCGTTCTCGACTTCTCGACCTCCGCGTACCGATCGATTGAACACGGAGGCACGGGAGGCACGGAGGTTCCTCCGAGAGTGCTGCCGCCCGCTTCGCGCCGAGGTCTTCGCCGCTGGGGCTGGTTTCGCCGCGATCGTGCCACCCAGAGAAACAGGGAGCCCGCGTAGGTCGAGGGGGTCGACGACCTGAGCGCGCAGACGAGCGGCGTGAGGGCGTGGTTGCGATCGGAAGACTCTCGAGCCTCCGTGCCTCCGTGCCTCCGTGTTCAATCCGATCTGCTGTTCGAGCGAGAGCTCGAGATCGGTAATCAGGCCCAGGACATCGCGGCCGCGAAGCGGGTCTGCGTGCGGAGCTCGTTGATCTCCGTGACGTAGACCTTGCGACACAAGGATTCCGCGACGCCCGCGAGGATGCCGCGGAATGCATTGCGGCAATATGCATATCGCGCGAAGGGCGTCGCGAGGAACTCCACGCGCGCGTCCTTCGGCCCGGTCTGGTAGACGGCGGTCGCGCCACCCTGGATCATCCGCTGCCACAGTCGCGGGAGCTGCGGCAGCGCGTCCCACGGCGTGACGCCGCCCTTCTGCGCGAGACGCACCAGCGTGCCGAGCACGTTCTGCTGGATCTTCTGGCCGACCTCGTAGCCCATGTCGTACTGCGCGTTGGCCGACAGACGCAGCGAGTCGCACGCGGCGTAGTGCGCGACGCCGACCTCGATCGGGAGCCAGTCGCCGGCCACGAGCCCGAGCACCAGATCGTGATGCTCCTTCGGGAGCACCGCGAGGTACTCCTCGATCAGCCCGCGCTTCCGGAGCGCGACGGTCGACGCGGAGAGAAGCGTCGTGCGCACGGCGGTCGCCGGCTCGACCACCGACGGCGGCGGAACGATGGACCTCGCGGCGGGAGCAAGGGCCACCCACGCATCGTGCCACGGTTACGAGCCCGTAACACGCCCGCCTGGGTGTGGGGCGCTCATCACGCGATGGAGTCGCGCAATCGAGGCACCGCCAGCGGCTCGCGCTCCGAGACCGGCATGTCCGACGGTGTGCGCGGGACGAACGGCCACACCAGCGGGAGCATCGCGCCGACGACGCTCCACGCGAGTTGCACGATGCGCGCGAGCGTCGCGATCGCGACCGCAGAGGCGACGGGGATCGCGAGCGCGTGCGCGGCCAACGCGAACGCGCCGTCGGTGGCG
>JBKJQC010000728.1:0-8786 GCA_046593995.1 Polyangiales bacterium | reverse complement strand
CGAGCACAGACAATCGTTGTACGCCGGCTTGGTGCATGGCGCCACGACGCAGCACTTGCTCGTCTCGACGGTGCAGGCCGATGCCACGATCACGTTGTTCGAGACCGCACCAGGCGCGAGCTTCGCGTAGTGCCCTTCGAGGATCGTCAGACTCCCGAGGGGGTTCGCCGTGACGCATCCCGTGCCGGAGGTGTCGTGGCCCGGGTTCGCGACGTTGAGGAACAGGTTGTTGCGCAAACGAGAGAACGGCTGTCCGTTGCACGAGTAGGTGAACAGCCCGTACGAGTTCCCGCCCCCGGCGAGCACGATGTTGTCCTCGACCGCGATGCCTGCCGTCGAGCTCACGTGCATCGCGATCGCGAGCGGCGACGAGCCCGAGAAGATGGTGTTGTGCGCGACCGTCATCCCCGGCGAGTTGGCGATCTCGAGCGCGATCTGGTTCGAGGTGGCTGCGGCGCTCACCGACGCCGCATAGACCATGTTGTTGGTGAACGTGGCCGTGGGCGGCGCGCCGTAGAGGGCGACCGTGCGCACGTACCCCTGGCCGGTCGGCGAGACGCCGCCGTAGAAGCGGTTGCGATCGATGCGCCCCACGCGCGCGGTGGAGATCAGGCCACGCTTGATGCAACCGGCGGCACCGCTGCAGGCGCCGGCCCCCGCGGTGATCGTGTTCCGCACCACGTCCACGGTGACGCCGTAGACGAACGCGACGCCGTACGCATTGTCGGCATTGGCCGAGGCCGAGGCGGCGATCGCGGTCCCGGTCCCGCCGTCGACATCGTTTTCGGCGAACCCGAGGTACCGGACATGATGATCGGCGACGCGACGACGCCGGGCTTTCCCCAGGCGATGACGCCGACCGATCCTTGTCCGGCGCTGCTCACCCCGCTGCCACCGGAGATCTTGTTGCGATGGATGTGCGCCCCGCGCGCCGTCCCCGCGATCTCGATGCCCAGGCTGCCGTTCCCGGGGATCGTCGCCGAGCTGGAGACGCCGGAGCCGCCCGTGATCACGTCGTCGACGATCTCGGGATAGGCGTCACCGCGGACGGCGACGCCGACGGACGAAGCACCCTCGCCGGACGGCACGAAGGCCGTACTGTTGATGCCGCCGCCGCCGTCGATCTTGTCGTTCGAGAGGACCGGCGCGGCCTGTTCGTCGACGAGCACACCGACGGAGCGCAGGGGCGTCGAGGTGTTGCCGCGGATGGTGAACCCGTCGACCAGAATCGCCTTGGTGATCCTCGCGGACACGATGCGCAGCACCTCGACGGCGAGAGGTGCAGCAGCGCCCGTCAACGTCGTCTCGTTCACCGGATCGAACTTCGGCGCGCCGTAGCCATCGACGCGGGCCCACGTCGCGCAGTCGTAGCCTCCGAGGAGCGACGCCGGCACCTTCAGGACCAGGTTCTCGGCGTAGGTGCCCTTGCAGACGTGGACCTCGTGACCGACGAGCGCCGAGGTCTCGACGAAGGCGAGCGCGCTGGTGATCGTCTTCTTCGCGGCCTTTGGGGTGCAGCCGTCCCTCGCGTCGTCGCCGGTCGCGCCGGACACGTAGACGATCTTGCCCGCGCACCCCGGGACGCAGGCACCCGCGACGCAGGACGTCCCCGATCCGCACGCGGTCTCGCACCCGGCGTCCCTCGTCGCGTCGACGAAGGCCTCGGGCGCGCCCGCATCACTCGTGTCGGCGGCGTCGGCGACCGTGACGTCGACGACCGCATCGAGCGCGCCATCGGCGACCGTGCCGACGTCGGTCGTGGCGTCCTCGGCGGGGGGCGCCACTTCGAACGAGGAATCCGCGCACGCGTTCGACGACGAACACACGCAGAGGGCAAGCGCGCGCAGCGCACGACGCATGCTCCATCGTAAGGCCCCATCGGCCGCGACGACAGCTCGACGCGGCCGGCCTCTCGAGTCAGTGCGCGGCAGGATCGAGCGGCTTTCCGTCGCACGCATCCCCGAAGCCGTCGACGTCGACGTCCGCTTGCTTCGCGCCGTCGAGCGGGCGCGGCGGGTTGAACACGTCGGGACAGTTGTCCGTCGCATCGGCGATGCCGTCGCCGTCACGATCCGTCGCCGAGGTTCCGAGCGGGTAGCTGTCGCGATAGGGAGTGCACGACGGCTCCGCGGTCGGCGTCTTCCCCTTGCAGTAGAAGAGCGGGTAGTTCTGCCCGATCGCGGCCTGCATCGCCTTCAACGTCATGTTCGCGACGTCGACGCACACCTTCTTCGGGATCCCGCAGACGTCGAGCTCCTCGCACCCGGGCTTCAGCGCGTCGATCAGCGAGGCGTCGCCGTAGAGCGGCTTCCCGCTCCGGAGCACGAGCCGCACGTCCTCGACGCCGGCGTCGATCACCGCGCGAAACCCTGGGCTCGAGCGCGCGTCGAAGATCGCGATGTCGCCGACGAAGCCGACGACGAGGCCGCCGAGCTCCGTGTCGAAGCCGCCGGCGATCGCGCCGTTGGTTGTGGCCATGTCGAACAGATCGCGGTCCGAGAGCACCTTGCCGAAGTACTTCTGATTGAGCGAGTCCGCGCACTGGAGCTCGCGGAGCAGGTTCATCGACCCGGAAGGGAGCCAATCCGTGCCGATGCCGATCACGATGCCTGCGCGCTTGAACATCGTGATGGGCGCGGTGTCGCCGTAGTAATCGATGTTCGAGCGCGGCGACCAGATGACGTGCGCGCCAGCCGTTGCCGCCGTCGCCACGTCCTTCGCGTCGAACCCGACCGAGTGGATCATCGCGGTCCGCGGACCGATGACGCCGACGGTCGGCTGCGAGAGGCACTTGAACTCGTTGTTCGCCTCGAGCGCGATCCCTTCGGAGACGTGGGGCACGTACGTCCCTCCGACGAAGGCGTCCGCCGGCTTGATGACCTTGGTCGGATCGCAGTTCGCGGGCGTGACCCGCCCGCTCGAATCGAGCAGCGGGAACGTGTCGAAGCGTGCGGTCTTGCCCACGAGGTCAGCGGTGTCGCTGTTCTTCGGGAACTTCGCGAGGTTGCGCGCGAGGCCGTCGACGCCGCCCGAGCCGATGATCGACGTCGCGCCGCCGAGGACGAAGCGTAACTCCGCGTTCGCGAGCTCGGCTTCAATCGTCGTGCGCTGCGGAGCCGGGAGCTCCTCCTCGCCGAGCGCCCCCGTCCGCCATCCGTGGCGCCAGCTCCAGCGCTTGGTGCCGTGCGGAACGGGCGGCTTCACGTTGTAGTCGGTGTGGTCGTGCGCGTTGACCAGGCCGGGCGAGATCACCGCGCCGGTGCAGGTGAGCACCGTCGCCGTCGGGGATGAGCACGTGCCGACGCAGGCGATCTTCCCTGCCGCATCGATCAGCAGGGCGCCCTGGGTCGGCTCCCCCTTCGGGAGGAGCAGCGTCCCCTCGATCAGCACTGCGGCGTCCCCCTTCTTCGTGACGACGCAGGGAGGGGTGGTGTTCACCGCCGAATCTCCGCCCGTTCCCGAATCGGGCGGGTCGACGCCCGGCGCCTCCGAGGGCGCCTCCGAGGAGGAACAACCCGCGAGGACCAGGAGCAACGCGGGAAAAAAGGCGAGGCGACGCATCGGGGGATGTTGCTACGTGGACAACTCCCTGGCTACAGATTCGCCGCGCCGCCAGGCAGGCGGACCCCGCAGCACGGCGGAACCACCGGTTACTCGAAGCGGAGCGCCTGGATCGGATCCAGCTTCGACGCCTTGCGCGCGGGGTACATCCCGAACACCACGCCGACGATTCCGCTGAACCCGACCGCTATCAGGGTGATCTCGGGTCGTATCAGCGTCGGCCACCCGAACGAGGTCGCGATGCGCTCCGACGCAATGGTGCCGAGCAGGACGCCGATCATCCCGCCGAAGACCGAGAGCACGAGCGCCTCGGTGAGGAACTGCAAGAGGATGTGGCGCGGCTTCGCGCCGATGGCCATGCGCACGCCGATCTCGCGCGTTCGCTCGGTCACGCTGACCAGCATGATGTTCATGATTCCGATGCCGCCCACGAGGAGCGAGACCGCGGCGACGCTCGCGAGCAGCGTGGTGAGCGTGCGCGTGCTCTCGGCCTGCGATTCGGCCATCTCCGCGAGGTTGCGGACCATGAAGTCGTCGTCCTCGCCGGGGCCGAGGTGGTGGCGGTCACGCAGGAGCGCGGTGATCTCGGCCTGCGCGTGCGACACCTCGCTCGGCGCGATGGCGGCGATGAAGATCGGGCCGGTGAGGAACTTCTGCAGGCCCCCCTGGATCTTCTGCTGGAACGTGGTGACGGGGATGAAGACGGCGTCGTCGTAGTCCTGCCCCATGGGCGACTGTCCCTTCTTCGCGGCGACGCCGATCACCTCGAAGGGCACGTTCTTGATGCGCACCGTCTGCCCGATCGGATCGCTGTACGCGCCGAAGAGTCGGGTCGCGACCGAGGCGCCGAGGACCACGACCTTGGTGCCGGTGTCGACGTCGGACTGCGTGAGCGCGACGCCCTTGTCGATGGGCCAGCTGCGGACGATGAAGTACTCGGGCGTCGTGCCGGTGATCGAGGTCGACCAGTTCTGCTCTTCGCTCACGAGCTGTCCGTTCGACCGCAGCGCCGGGGCCGCGGCGCTGACCGTGGAGAGCTCTGTGCGGATCGCCTTGAGGTCGTCCCAGGTGAGGCGTGCGCCGGAGCCGCCGCCGCCCGACGCCCCGCCAGCGGTCGTCGCGCCCGGAATGAGCACGAGGAGGTTCGTGCCCATCGCCGCGAACTGCTGCTCGACGCGCGCCTTTGCGCCTTCGCCGATGGCGACCATCGCGATGACTGCGCCGACGCCGATCACGACGCCGAGCATCGTGAGGAACGCGCGCATCTTGTTGCGCGAGAGCGCACGGAGCGCAATGAACAGGGTCTGGAAGACGCTCACGTGGTCGTCTCCTGTGGCGGTCCCACGTCGGAAGCGACGGCCTTCTTCTCCTGGCGCGTGTCGCTCAGCACCTTCCCGTCGCGCATGACGATGGTGCGCGCCGCATACGCGGCGACCTCGGCCTCGTGCGTCACGAGGACGACCGTGATGCCGGAGGTCCCGAGCTCCTGGAGGAGCGCCATCACCTCGACGGTGGTCTTCGAATCGAGCGCGCCGGTGGGCTCGTCCGCGAGGATGAGCTTCGGCTCGCCGACGAGCGCGCGCGCGATCGCCACGCGTTGCTGCTGACCGCCGGAGAGCTGCGCTGGCGTGTGATCGAGCCGCTTCCCGAGCCCCACGCGCTCGAGCGCCTCCGTCGCGCGCTTCTTCCGTTCGCGCCCCCCGACCCCTTGATAGACCAGCGGCAGCTCGACGTTCTCGAGCGCGGTCGTGCGCGCGAGGAGGTTGAAGTTCTGGAAGACGAAGCCGAGCAGACGGTTCCGGATCTCGGCGAGATCGTTGACCGACATGCGCGCGACGTCCTTGCCGTCGAGGAGATAGCGACCGCCGGTCGGGCGATCGAGGCACCCGATGAGGTTCATCAGCGTCGACTTGCCCGATCCGGAGCTCCCCATGATGGCGACGAACTCGCCGGCCTCGACGTCGAGCGTGACGCCGTCGAGCGCGTTCACCGTCTGGTCGCCCATCTTGTAGACCTTCCTGAGGTCCTCGACGCGGAGCAGCGGCATCAGAACGTCCTCGGCCGTCCGCCGCCGCCGCCGCCACCACCGCCACCACCACCGAGCGGCTTGCTCGGGCTCGCCGCGCCAGCCGGCGCCGCGACGATGTACTCGACGACGATCTCGTCGCCGTTCTGCAGCGGGCTCGTGAGCAGCTCGGTGTTGGTCCCATCGGTGATGCCGGTGACGACGGTCACCGGCTCGACGCTCGTGCCGGCGAGCTTCCACAGCGTCTTCACGTCGCTCTTCATCGAGGGAGGGGCCCCTCCGGGGAGGGGCCCGAGCGCGGTCGCTGGGCCTTTGTAGACCTCCGGCGGTGGGCGGAAACGGAGCGCGGCGTTCGGGACGACGGTCACCTGCGTGCGCTCTGCCCAGATGAAGGTGACGTTCGTCGTCATGCCCGGCTTCAGCTCGAGCGCCTCGTTCTGCACGTCGACCACGGCATCGTAGGTCACCACGTTCTGCACCGTCTGCGCGGCGTTGCGGACCTCGCGCACCTTGCCTTCGAAGCGCTTCCCCGGATAGGCGTCCACGGTGAAGGTCGCCGTCATGCCCGGGTGCAGCTTCCCGACGTCGGCCTCGGCGACGAACGTGTCGACCTGGATCGAGCGTAGATCCTGGGCGATCGTGAAGAGCACGGGCGCCTGCAGCGATGCGGCGACCGTTTGGCCGACGTCGATCGTCTTCGAGAGGATGACGCCATCGATCGGCGAGAGGATCGTGGTGAAGCCGAGGTTCACCTGCGCCTCGCTCATCGACGCCGCCGCGGAGTCCTTGCGCGCTTCGGCCACCTGCACGTCGGCGGCGGAGGAGCTCACGGCCGTCTCGGCGAGCTCGTACTCCTGCACGCCCATCAGGCCCTCGGCCTTCAGCGCCTTCGCGCGCTCGAACGCGCGCTTCGCCTGCTCGGCGTTCGCCTTGGCCTTCGCGAGCGAGCCGGTCGCCTCCATGTACGTGGCGCGGGTGCGCTGCAGCATGGCCTGCAACATCCGCGGATCGATCTTCGCGAGGACCTGCCCCTTCTTCACCTGCGAGTTGAAGTCGACGAACAGCTCCGCGATGCGGCCGCTGATCTGCGTGCCGACCTGCACCGTGGTGCGCGCCGAGAGCGTGCCCGTCGCAGTGACCTTGGAGGAGATGCGCCCGGTCTCGACCTTCACCGTCCGGAACTTCGGCTCGGCGGCGACGCGTGCGCGCTCTTTCTTCAGGTAGAACGCGACGCCGGTGCCGATCGCACCGAGCACCGCGAGCCACGCGACGATCCGCAACACTGCACCACCACGAGACGGCATCTTGCCCTCACTCGACGCCGTTGCAGTTCCCCTCGACGAACGGGAGCGCGAGTCGCGCGCGCGTCACGTCGAGATCGCGCAACACCAAGGTGGTCTCCGTCTCGCGCAGGCGTCTCCCCGCGTCGATGAGATCGAAGTTGGTACCGATTCCGTTCGCGTAGGCGACGCGCGCCAGGCGATCCGCTTCGGCCGCGAGATCGCGCGCCTCCTTCGCGGAGGTCTGGGCAGCGACCGCGACGTCGATTGCGCGACGTGCCTGTGCGCGCTCGACCAAGGACGCGAGCTCGACCTGCATCGCACGCGCACGCGCGATCTCGACCGAAGCGATGCGGTCTCGCTTCTCGCCGTAGCGGATGCCGCCGTCGTAGAGCGGGATGCTCATCGTGAGGCCGACCTGCCAGCCGGCGGCGTAAGGGCCGTCGAACGCGAGGCCGAAGACATTGGTGCTCGCCTGCGCGGTCAGCGTGGGCAGGAACTTGAGCGTGATGTCGTCGACGTTGCGCTCGGCGACGTCGATTTGCTTCTTCGCGATGGTCACGTCGAGCCGCTCCTTCGCGCCGCCCGGCGGGCCGCAGAACGACTGCACCTCCTTCTCGAGGTCCTCGAGATCGATGGCGAGTCCGACCGAGCCGGTGCTGCCGATGATGATCGCGAGACCTTCCTCCGCCTGCATGAGGCTCTCGTCGGCCGGTGCGATGACGGCGCGCGCCGCAGCCACGTCTTGCTGCGCGCGGACCAGATCGCGCTTGTCGCCGACGCCCGCCGCGAGCCGCGTGCGCGTGAGGTTCAGGCGCTGCAACGCGGCCTCGAGCGAGGTGCGGTGCCCTTCGGAGATGCGACCCGCGGCGGCGATCGAGGCCGCACCGCGCGAGAGCGAGAGCGCGAGCTTGCGGCGCACCTCTCTCACGCCGAGGCGCGCGACCTCCTCGAGCATCTCTTGCGTGCCGATCTGGTGGAACGCGCGGATGTTGATCAGCGTGGCGTTCGCGGTGAGGCCGGTCTGCAGCGTCGCGCCGGTGGGCGTGAACGGCCGCCCCGCACCGCCGCGCGGGGGGGCGTAGGCGAGAGCGACCGAGCCGTTCAACGTCGGGAGGACCTGCCCGAGCGCGACCCGCGTCGCGGCCTCTGCGCGCGTCACCTCGGCGAGCGCGATGCGGAGATCGGCGACCGCCTTCGGGAGCTGCGCGTAGAGGGCCTTGAATCCGGGGAGGACCTTCGAGGCCTTCTGGACAGGCTTGGGCGGGGACTCGTCGACCTTCACCGAAGACGCGGGGCTGATCGGCGCTTGGGGAGGGAGCTCCTGCGCGGCTCCACGCCCCGTCAACATGGGCACGAGGAAGGGAGCGACGGCCACCGACCCTGCGAGGAGCAGGCGGCCGGTCCGAGAGGCGCTCACGTGCTCAGATCTGCTTCTCTTCGCCGGAGGGCAGCTTGATCGACTGCACCACCATCGCCTTACCGATCTTGTAGTCACCGCCCTTGCCCTTCACCGTGACGGACGCGCCCTTCGTCAGGCCGAGGTCGTCGCCGTGCGGGGGAAGGTACGCCACGGTGCCGTCCGCGAGGAGGAGCGCGTGGGTGTTTCCGTGGTGGCCGGGGAGGAGCGCCTCTACGGTCGAGGTGGCGGTGACGTCCGCGAGCGACGCCATGTCGAAGTGCGGCCCGTGGTGCTTGCCGCCCTTGTCTCCGCCCTTGTCTGCAGTGTGCCCGTCGTGGAGCTTGCCGGGGTTCTTCGCCTCCCACTCGGCCTTCTTCGCCTTCCACTCGGCCTTCTTCGCGGCCTTGTCGGCCTCGCTCATGTTCTTCCAATCGGGAAGCTCCAGGCCGAACACGCCTTCGAGAAGCCCGATTGGAAGAACATGAGCGAGGCCGACAAGGCCGCGAAGAAGGCCGAG